>JAEYTV010000647.1 GCA_023433855.1 Pseudomonadota bacterium
TCGGCGGCGGCAATATTTTCCGTGGTGTGGCTGTTGCCTCCAAGGGCGGTGACCGCGTGACCGGTGACCACATGGGCATGCTGGCAACCGTGATCAACGCGCTGGCGCTGGCGACCTCGCTGCGCAAGCTGGATGTGGAGACCGTGGTACTGTCGGCGATCTCCATGCCGGAAATCTGCGAGAGCTTTACCCAGCGCCGGGCGGTGCACCACATGGCGCAGGGCAGGGTGGTGATCTTCGCCGGCGGTACCGGCAATCCGTTCTTTACCACCGATTCAGCTGCCGCACTTCGAGCGGCGGAGATCGGAGCGCAGGCAATCTTCAAGGGCACGCAGGTCGACGGGATCTACTCGGCTGATCCGAAGAAGGACCCTGCGGCGACCCGCTTCGAGAAGCTGACGCACAGCGAGGTGCTGGACAAGGGGCTCGCCGTGATGGATGTCGCCGCTGTGGCGCTGGCCCGCGAGAACGCAATTCCGATCATCGTCTTCTCGATACACGAGAAAGGCGGGTTCGCCCAAATCTTGACCGGCGGTGGCCGCAAGACCATCGTATCGGATAGCTAGGGCGCCGTTGTTCCAGGCGCCTTGAACAATAAGGGAGTAGATGATGAGTGAAGCAGTCGACCTCAACGATATCAAGCGTCGCATGGACGGTGCCATCAGTGCATTCAAGAGCGACATCGCGTCGCTGCGGACGGGTCGGGCCTCGGCTAACATTCTGGATCCGGTAACCGTCGAGGCCTATGGTTCGCGCATGCCGTTGAACCAGGTTGCGAATATAATGGTGCCAGAGCCCCGGATGCTTTCGGTTTCCGTATGGGACAAGTCCATGGTGGGAGCGGTAGAGCGCTCGATCCGTGAATCTCACCTCGGGCTCAACCCGATCGTGGATGGACAGAACCTGCGTATCCCGCTGCCCGAACTCAACGAGGAGCGGCGCAAGTCTCTGGTGAAGGTCGCCCATGACTACGCCGAAAAGGCCAAGGTTGCCGTTCGTCATGTGCGGCGGGACGGCATGGACGGCCTGAAGAAAGCGGAGAAGGACGGGGTGATCGGCCAGGATGACAGCAGGGCACAATCTGACCGCGTCCAGAAGATGACCGACGAGACAATTTCGGAGGTCGACCGCTTGCTTGCGGAGAAAGAAAAGGAAATCATGCAGGTCTAACGGCACTATTTCGCGTCTGGTCTTAGCCGCCAAAGGAACCGCACAGAGTATGGCCAATCCCGAACTTGCGATCATTCCCCAACACGTGGCCATCATCATGGAGGGAAACGGGCGCTGGGCCAACCAACGGGGCCTCCCCCGCACGATCGGGCACAGCAAAGGCGTGGAAGCGGTCCGCGAGACCGTGCGGGCGGCGGGCGAGGCGGGCGTGAAATATCTGACGCTGTTCGCGTTCTCGTCGGAGAACTGGAGCAGGCCCGAATCGGAGGTGAACGATCTTCTCGGCCTGCTTCGCCGCTTCATCCGACGTGATCTCGCCGAGCTTCATCGTGAAAACGTACGCATCTGCGTGATCGGTGAACGGGAGAACCTGCGCAGCGATATCCTGCCGCTTCTTCTCGAGGCAGAGGAAACGACACGGCACAATACAGCTCTGACCGTGATCATTGCGTTCAATTACGGTGCTCGAAACGAGATCGCGCGCGCGGTTGCGAGGCTTGCGCGCGATGTCGAGGCCGGGATGCTCAAGGCCTCGGAGATCAACGAGGAGATGATCAGCCGGACGCTCGATACCGCCGGCTTTCCCGATCCTGATCTCATCATCCGTACCAGCGGCGAGGAGCGTTTGTCGAACTTCCTTCTGTGGCAGGCCGCCTATTCCGAGCTTGTCTTCGTACCCGATTACTGGCCCGATTTCGACCGTAAGCTCTTCGATGAGGCGCTCAGGATCTTTGCAGCTCGCGACCGCCGCTTCGGCGGATTGTCGAACAAGCCCGCCGCGGTGGTCGGCTGATGAGCAACGAACTCCGGCGGCGCATTGCGTCCGCACTGGTCCTGGCAGCCGTGGTGCTTGCGGCTACCTGGTATGGTGGTTTCGCCTTCCGTGCTGTGGCGGCCGCCGCCGCTCTGCTGATCTACTATGAATGGTCGACGATCACGCGGTTGAGCGAGCGTGACTTCCAAGCGAACGCGTTCGGATGGGTTGCGCTTGTGCTCGTTGCCTACAACATCGTTTTTGGCGAAGATTACCTGGCGGTTCCGCTGCTCGGCGGCGCAACGATGACCGCGATGCTGCTGGTCATTTGGCGTAAGGGGAGCTGGTGGTTGCCGGGTGGCGTCTTCTATTCGGGATTGAGCGGCATATCTCTTGCGGCAATCCGGGGAGAAGACCAGGCAGGGCTCGTAGCGACGCTCTTCATCTTCGCGGTCGTCTGGTCAACCGACATCCTGGCTTATTTCGTGGGGCGCGCCGTGAAGGGGCCGAAACTGGCGCCACGCATATCACCCGGCAAAACCTGGTCCGGTGCGATCGGAGGTACCGTATCCAGCGTTGTTGCGAGTTCGGCCCTCACACTGGTGGTCTTCTCGCGGCTTTCCCTATGGACCGTGGCCATCGCAATCTTGCTGTCGGTGACCAGCCAGATCGGTGACCTGTTTGAGTCCTTCATCAAGCGCCGGTTCGGCGTCAAGGATTCAAGCCATCTGATTCCCGGGCACGGCGGTGTCATGGACCGAATCGACGGTCTGGTATTCGCCTGCTTCGCCGCGTTCTTGTTGACCCTTGTTTACTCGGCTTGGACGGGCCACATTGGTATGTCAGTTGCGGCATTCCTGTTCGGTTTCTAGATTGCCGCTGCCGAACAGACTCAAATGGAAAACTCGATGGCCTTTCTGAGCTTGATAACCGGTTATATCATCCCCTTCATACTGGTTTTGTCGCTGCTCGTGTTTGTGCACGAAATGGGCCACTATCTCGTCGGGCGCTGGTGCGGCATCAGGTCCATGGCATTTTCCATCGGGTTCGGGCCGGAAATTCTCGGATACACGGATAGGCACGGTACCCGCTGGAAGCTCTCGGCCATTCCGCTGGGTGGATACGTCAAGTTCTTCGGTGACGAGGATGTGGCGAGCATGCCTGATTCCAGCGGGCTGCAAGGAATGGGTGAAGAAGAAAAAGCACAGACCCTCGCGGGTGCCAAGTTGTGGAAGAGGGCAGCGACGGTCGCCGCCGGGCCGGTTGCCAATTTCCTTCTCGCCATCGCAATCTTTGCTGTGCTCTTCAGCGTCTATGGCAAGGTTGTCGCCGATCCGGTGGTTGCCGAGGTTCAGCCGAGCAGCGCAGCACAGGCCGCCGGCGTGCAGCCCGGAGACAGGCTGGTAGCGCTCGACGGATCGCGTATCAGAACTTTCGACGATGTTCGTCGCTATGTCAGCGTCAGGCCGGACACTCCCATCGTCGTGACTGTCGAACGCGCAGGGCAGGATCTCGATCTTGCGATGGTGCCGAGACGGACGGAAATAACGGACCAGTTCGGCAACAAAGTGGAACTCGGCCTTATCGGTATCGTCACCAATGAAGAGCGAGGCAATTTCCGGGTCGAAAGCTTCACCCCGGTGGAAGCTATAGGCCAGGGATTTGCAGAAACCGGACATATCATCACCGGTACGTTCCGCTATATCGGCAACCTGGTGACGGGCCGGATGAAGGCAGACCAGCTCGGCGGGCCGGTGCGCGTGGCACAGGCGTCGGGTCAGATGGCGACCCTCGGCTTCGCCGCGGTCATTCAGCTTGCTGCCGTCCTTTCCGTGTCGATCGGACTGTTGAACCTGATGCCGGTCCCGGTGCTGGACGGAGGACATCTGGTTTTCTACGCGATCGAAGCGGTCCGCGGCAGACCTTTGGGAGCCGGCGCCCAGGAGATGGCATTCCGGATTGGGCTTGCCATGGTGCTCAGCCTGATGGTATTCGCGACCTTCAACGACATCAGCAACCTGATCGGCTGATGTCCTTCAAATCATGAAAGAAACTGTTTATTCACCATGTTTCGAAGAGTCGCGTGGCCAATGGGTCACGCCTATGAAGGAAGTAAACAGAAATTAACGCGATAGCTTGCTTGTAGGGCAAAAGAAGGTAAAACGACACACGTGGCCGGAGTCGGGCTCCACCCGGTGAGGGACAACGGGAAAAGGTAAGAATTGAAAATGAAGGCTGGTTCAAGGTTTTTGAACGCAGTGTCGGCGGTTGCGCTGTCTGCTAGTGTTGTTGCTTCCGGCGCGGGTGTACTGGTACTTGCCTCCGCGGTTTCTGCCGAGGCTGCGGTAATCCGGAATGTTCAGGTCCGCGGGGCCCAGCGGGCTGGCGAAGAGGCCGTTCGCTCCAATCTCACCATTCGTCCCGGGGTGTCCTTTTCCAACAACGACATCGACGAGTCGGTCCGCAAGCTCTATGCGACCGGCTACTTCTCCGATGTCCGCATCACGGTCTCGGGCAGCACGCTCGTGGTCACGGTGAGTGAAAACGAACTCGTCAACCAGGTCGTGTTCAACGGCAACCGGAAGATCAAGGACGACCGGTTGCAGGCCATCGTGCAGACCCAGCCACTTGGTCCCTACAGCCAAGCCATGATCGATGCGGATATCGAGCGTATCCGTGAGGCCTATCGCGGGATCGGGCGGGGCGACGTGGAGATCACGACGCAGACGGCGCCAGTCGGTCAGGGACGTGTCAATCTTGCGTTCGTGATCAACGAAGGTGATCGCACCAAGATCGCCGACATCAGTTTCGTCGGCAATCAGGCTTACGGCGACGGCCGGCTCAAGTCGGTGATCCTCACGAAGGAATCCGGTCCTTTGTCCTTCCTTACGCGCAAGGACATCTACAGCGAAGACAAGCTGCGCGCCGACGAGGACGCGCTGCGCCAGTTCTATTACAACAACGGCTATCCGGATTTCCGTGTCATCTCGTCGACCGCGGAGCTGGACGAGGCGGAAAACCGCTACAACATCACCTTCACGGTCGAGGAAGGCCAGCGCTATCAATACGGTAACGTCGCCGTGGAATCGACGGTCGAGGGCGTGGCCAGCGAGGACCTCCAGGGTCTGGTGGAAACGCGTCAGGGTGACACGTACGATGCGCGCGAGATCCAGAAGACGATGGACGGAATCTCCAGGCGCGTTGCGGCAGCGGGTTACCCGTTCGCACGCGTCACGCCGCGCGGTGATCGGAACATGGAAAACCATACGATCGGCGTGACCTATCTCGTCGATCAGGGTGAGCGCGCCTATGTCGAGCGCATCGAGGTCCGCGGTAATACCCGCACCCGCGATTATGTCGTTCGTCGCGAGTTCGACTTCAGCGAAGGCGATGCCTTCAACCAGGAAATGATTTCCCGCGCCAAGCGCCGCCTCGAGGCACTCGGCTACTTCGCGAAGGTCAATATCTCCACAACCCAGGGGTCCTCGCCGGATCGCGTGGTGGTCGTCGTCGACGTGGAAGATCAGCCGACCGGCTCGTTCGGTATCGGAGCGGGCTACTCTGCGGGCGGTGACGGCGGCGTCATCCTCGAAGCGTCGATCGAGGAGAAGAACTTCCTCGGTCGCGGCCAGTTTATCCGCGTGGCTGTGGGTGGCGGTCTCGACGATGCGCGCACCTACAACATCTCCTTCACCGAGCCTTATTTCCTCGGCTACCGCCTTGCCGCCGGTTTCGATCTCTTCAAGAGCTCGAGCGGCTCCAATGATCACTACGATTACGAGGAGCAGGGTGTGACGCTGCGCGTGACGGCGCCGATCACCGAGGATCTGGCAACCACGTTCCGGTACACCTATAAACAGATCGACTACGACAATGACGGGGCGTTCGGTCCCGATGGGATTCCCTTCACGCCCGACGACCGCGTTTCCTACCCCTATGCCTCACTCATAGAGCACGGAGAGTTTGTCCAGTCGTCCGTTTCGCAGACCCTGACCTACAACACGCTCGACAGCCAGACGCTCCCGCGTGAAGGCATCTATGCGACGATCACGCATGAATATGCCGGTCTTGGCGGTGATTCCGACTTCTACAAGATTTATGGCCGCGCCCGCTATTTCCAGACGCTCTCGACGGAGGCCGACGTGATCGGATCGATCGCCGTTGGGGCCGGCCACGTCGTCGCGACGGACGGCGATCTCAACGTGTTCGACCAGTTTACTATCGGCGGCCGCCAGATCCGTGGGTTCAAGAACGACGGCATCGGTCCGCGGACTGTCGACCATGGGGATCCTTTGGGCGGTACCACCTACTTCACCGCCTCGGCCGAAGTTTCCATGCCGATGCCTGCGTTCCCGGAAGACTTCGGTCTGCGGGCAGCATTGTTTGCCGATGCGGGCACACTCTACGGCAACAAGGTTGATCTCGGCACCTCGACAGCTGAGGGAACCGGCATGTCGTGGCGCGCATCGGTCGGTGCCGGCATCATGTGGGCATCGCCGTTCGGCAATATCCGCTTTGACTACGCCCATCCCGTAGCCAAGGAAGATTTCGACGAGACCCAGGAATTCCGGTTCAGCATGGCGAACCAGTTCTGATCATTTCAGCTCGCTAAGGCGAGCTGGAATCTGTACTGGAGTTCTGGTTAATGGAACCCAACGAGTTCTTTCCGCCCCACGACGGGTTGACCTTGCGCGAGCTGGCGACACGTCTTGGGGCAGAGTTGCGTGATGAAAGTGCCGGCGAGCGGATCATCCGTTCGGTGGCGCCGGTTTACCGGGCGGGCGAAGGGCAGATCTGCTACATGCTCTCGCGCAAGAACCGGCAGGAGCTCGAAACCTGCCGAGCATCAGCCATCATCTGTGACCCTGCCATCGCGTCCATCGTGCCAAGTCACGTGCCCGTGTTGCTGAGCAAGGCGCCGCATACCGCCTTTGCACAGGCGGGTGCGATCCTGCATCCGCAGGCAATGAGGCCGGCACCCGTTACGTCGCAGCCGCCGGGAATCTCCCCGGCAGCCTTTATCGATCCGACAGCCAGTCTGGAAGACGGCGTCGAAGTCGAGCCGATGGCTGTGATCGGTGCACGGGCCGAAATCGGCAGCGGAACGCGGATCGGCGCCGGTGCGGTGATAGGTGCAGACGTTAAGATCGGCCGCGACTGTACCATCGCAGCCGGGGCGAGCGTGGTGGTCGCCCTGATCGGCAACAATGTCATCGTTCACAACGGTGCACGCATCGGCAAGGACGGATTTGGAAACGCCCCCGGACCCAGGGGCATGCTGAAAATCGTCCAGGTCGGCCGCGTTATCATCCAGGACAATGTCTAGATCGGCGCCAACACGACGATCGACCGGGGTGCCATGGACGACACGGTCATCGGCGAGGGCACCAAGATCGACAATCAGGTTCAGGTCGGCCATAACGTTCGCATCGGACGGCATTGCGGCATTGCCGCCGGTGTCGGCATCGCCGGGTCGGCCAAGATCGGCAATGGAGTGCTGATCGGCGGTGCGACCGGGATCAATGGTCATATTACCATCGGCGACGGCGCCCAGATCGGCGCCATGAGCGGCGTTATCGGCAATGTCCCGCCTGGTGTCATCTACGGCGGCATTCCAGCGCGGCCGATGAAGGACTTCCTCCGGGACATAGCCGAAGTCATGGTCCGTTCCGATGAGAGGGCGAAGCGTAAAGGAGAGAAGAAACATGACGGATGAGACCAAGCCGGAACTCGGCGCGGCCGACATTCAGGAAATCATGAGGCTGCTGCCGCACCGGTATCCGTTTCTCCTGGTCGACAAGATCATCGAGATCGATGGCGACAATTCGGCGATAGGCATAAAGAACGTGACGGCGAGCGAACCTCATTTCGCGGGCCATTTCCCTGACCGGCCCATCATGCCGGGCGTCCTCCTGGTAGAGGGCATGGCCCAGACCGCGGGAGCGATCTGCGCCAGGAAGGAAGGCGAGGGTGGTTATCTCGTTTACTTCATGACGATCGACAATGCTCGCTTCCGCAAGCCGGTCGTGCCGGGTGATCGGGTGGAGTATCATGTTACCAAGCAGAAGCAGCGCGGAAACATCTGGAAATTCCATTGTGATGCCAAGGTGGACGGCGCCCTGGTGGCAGAAGCCGATATTGGTGCAATGATGCGCAAGGGCGACGAATGAGCATGATCGCGGCCAGCGCGCGCATACATCCCCTTGCCGTTGTTGAAGAGGGAGCGACCATCGGCGAGAACGTGGTCGTCGGCCCGTTTTCGCATATAGGGCCGCGTGTGGTGTTGAAGGACGGAGTGGAGGTGATCTCGCATGCTGTGGTCACCGGCAATACCGAGATCGGACGCAACTGCCGCATCTTTCCCATGGCGGTTATCGGAGGGGTTTCGCAGAGCCTTCACGAGGCGGGCGAGAATTCGTCGCTGACGGTTGGCGACAACTGCACGATGCGCGAAGGGGTGACGATGAACTGCGGCACAGTTGCAGGCGGTGGTAGGACCGTCGTCGGCAATAACTGCCTGATTCTTGCCAATTCCCACGTCGCCCACGACTGCCAACTGGGCAATGACATCATCATGTCGAACAATGTGATGCTTGCGGGACACGTGCACGTTTCCGACCGGGCGATTCTGGGTGGCGGCTGCGCCGTTCACCAGTTTACCCGTATCGGTCGTCAAGCTTTCATCGGTGGGCTTTCCGCCGTAAACTACGACGTTATTCCCTACGGTATGCTCAACGGCAATCCGGGTGTGCTCGGCGGCCTCAATGTCGTCGGCATGAGCCGTGCAGGCATGGAACGCGCGACGATCCACAAGGTGCGGCGGGCTTTCAAGCAGATCTTCGAGGGCGGAGCAAACATCCGCACGAATGCCGCAGCCATCCGTGATGAATACGCGGACTGCAAGGAAGTGATGGAGATACTCGACTTTATCGCGGCCGACAGCGAAAGAGCTCTGTCTTCTCCCTATCGCGGCAAGGCCTGACCCGCATGACGCGCCGGCTGGCGATCATCGCCGGAAACGGTTTTCTTCCTGTTCACCTGGCAAGGGCTGCTCGCGATGCAGGCGAAGATCCATTCATCATCCCGTTGCGCAAGGAGTCCGACCAGGATTTCGGAGGCTTCGAGGTTGCTGGGGCCAGTATCGCCGACGTTGCTGCCATCAACCGGATCTTCCGCGAACAGGGCATCGATCGGGTCGTGCTTTCCGGGGGCGTGACCCGGCGTCCCGACTGGCGCGACATTCGACCGACCTGGAAGACAATCCGCAAGCTGCCGCTTCTCATGAAAACCCTGGTGGCGGGCGGGGATGATGCCCTGTTGCAGGTGGCGATCGGCATCATCGAGGCTCAGGGCTGTCGGGTAGTTGGCGCTCACGAGATTGCACCGGGCCTCCTGGCGAAGATCGGGCCGCTGGGGACCTGTTTACCGTCGGCTGATGATCGGGACGACATCGAAAGGGCTATCGAGGCCGCACGTCGATTGGGAGAGCTCGATATCGGTCAGGGCGCGGTGAGCGTCGGCGGCCGGGTCGTGGCCCTTGAAGGTGCGGAGGGGACCGACGCGATGCTTCGGCGGGTGGCGGCCCTCAGGGCCGAGGGGCGAATATCAAGGCGCCGCAAAGGCGTGCTGGTCAAGCTCTGCAAACCGCAGCAGGATATGCGCGCCGACCTTCCGACCGTTGGTCCGTCAACCGTCGCCAATGCAGCGGAAGCCGGCCTTGCGGGCATCGCCATCGAGGCCGGACGGGCGCTGGTACTGCAGGAAGATGCGATGATCGCGGCTGCAGACAAGGCAGGCATCTTCGTGTGTGGCATCGATCCTGCCCTGCCGAGAGGAGGAGCGTGATGAAGAAGCCGTTGACCATCGGCGTTGTGGCGGGAGAGGTTTCGGGTGATCTCCTGGGCGGGGACCTTGTGGTTGCCTTGAAGGCCTCTTATGCCGGTCCCGTCGAACTGATCGGTGTCGGCGGCGACGCCCTCGCGGCGCAAGGGCTGGACTCCCTGTTCGACTTTTCAGAATTGTCGATCATGGGATTGACGCAGGTGCTGTCCCGTCTTCCAAGCCTCATCAAGAGGATCAATCAGACGGCCGAGGCGATCATCAAGGCACGCCCGGACCTTCTGCTCATCATCGACAGTCCCGACTTCACCCATCGTGTCGCGAAGAAGGTGCGGGGGGCCTTGCCGGATCTTCCGATCGTCGATTACGTATGCCCCAGCGTCTGGGCGTGGAAGGAGTACCGCGCGACTGCAATGCTCGCTTATGTTGACCACGTTCTGGCCGTCCTACCGTTTGAGCCGGATGCGATGAAGCGGCTCGGGGGGCCGGAGACCACGTTCGTCGGGCACCGGCTGACGGATGATCCCTCGTTGCTCAAGGTCCGGGCGATCAGGCGCGACCGGCCGGCAAAGGCGAAAGACGATCAAAAGACCATATTGCTGCTTCCCGGTTCACGGTCTGCAGAGATCAAGGCGCTTTTGCCCGTGTTTGCCGAGGCTGCGCGAGAATTCGTCAACCGCAACGGTCCAACCCGCTTTCTCCTGCCCACGGTGCCTCGCCAGGAGAGGCTGGTGCGTGACTTGGTCACGGCCTTGCCGGTCCAGCCGGAGATCACCGTAGATGCGGGGGGGAAATGGTCCGCATTTGCCGAAGCGGATGCCGCAATAGCCGCGTCGGGGACCGTCATCCTTGAACTGGCGCTGGCGAATGTGCCAGTTGTTTCCGCCTACAAGGCCGACTGGCTGATAACGCTGATGTCGAAGCGCATCAAGATCTGGTCCGGAGCGCTGCCGAACCTCGTCTGCGACTATCCCCTCGTGCCCGAATACATCAACGAGGTCGTCCGCCCGGGCAGTCTGTGCCGCTGGGCAGAGCGACTTTCGCAAGAGACAGCCCAGCGCAGGGCCATGATGGAGGGCTTCGATCTCACCTGGAAGCGCCTTCAGGTTCCGGTGCCGCCGGGGGAGGCAGGAGCGGGCATCATACTGACACTTCTGGAAAAGAAAAAACCCGGCCATCTCTGACCGGGTTTTCTTTTAGGATGTCTGAAGGGCTCAACGCTTCGAGATAGGCAGGTAATCGCGCATTGGCTCGCCGGTGTAGAGCTGGCGCGGCCGACCGATACGCTGCTGAGGGTCTTCGATCATCTCCGCCCACTGGGCAATCCAGCCGACCGTGCGCGCGAGAGCAAAGAGCACCGTGAACATCGTCGTGGGAAAGCCCATCGCCTTCAGCGTGATGCCGGAATAGAAGTCGATATTCGGGTACAGCTTCTTTTCGATGAAGTATTCATCCGTTAGAGCGATACGCTCAAGTTCCATGGCAACTTGCAGGAGCGGGTCGTCCTTGTGGCCCAACTCACCCAGAACCTCGTGGGTGGTCTTCTGCATGATCTTGGCGCGGGGATCGTAGTTCTTGTAGACGCGGTGGCCAAAGCCCATCAGCCGGAATGGGTCGTTCTTGTCCTTGGCACGCGCAATGTATTCGGGAATGCGATCGACGCTTCCGATCTCACTCAACATGTTCAGTGCCGCTTCATTGGCACCCCCATGCGCCGGTCCCCAGAGGCAGGCGATCCCGGCGGCGATGCAGGCGAACGGGTTTGCTCCCGATGAGCCGGCCAGACGCACGGTCGAGGTGGAGGCGTTCTGCTCATGGTCGGCATGGAGGATGAAGATCCTGTCCATAGCCCGGGCAAGGACGGGATTGACCACATACTCCTCGCATGGCACCGCGAAGCACATGCGCAGGAAGTTTGACGCATAGTCGAGGTCGTTCTTCGGATAAACAAAGGGCTGACCGACATGGTACTTGAACGCCATCGCTGCCAAGGTCGGCATCTTGGCGATCATCCGCAGACTTGCCACCATCCGCTGATGCGGGTCGGTGATATCCGTTGAGTCGTGATAGAAGGCGGAAAGCGCCCCGACACATCCACACATGACGGCCATCGGATGCGCGTCGCGCCGGAAGCCGGTAAAGAAGCGGGTCATCTGCTCGTGCACCATGGTGTGGTGCGTGACCCGGTAATCGAAGTCCTTCTTCTGCGCAGCGGTGGGAAGTTCACCGTAAAGCAGGAGATAGCACGTTTCCAGGAAATCGCCCTGCTCTGCGAGTTGCTCGATCGGATAACCACGGTGGAGCAGGATACCCTTGTCTCCATCGATGTACGTGATCTTGGATTCGCACGATGCGGTCGATGTGAAGCCCGGGTCGTAGGTGAAGGTGCCGGTTTGCTTGTAAAGCGCACCGATATCGATGACGTCAGGGCCTATGGAGCCGGACTTTATCGGCAGGTCGATGTGCTTGTCGCCGACCACGACATTTGCGCTCTTATCCGTCATGCTGATCCTCCAACCTTTTGGCGGCGTGGCGCCCTAAAAGTGCCACAAGAATTAAGCGTCTTTGCTTTGCTATATGATCCGAAAGCTGATGCCAAGCAGTCGTTGGTAGCATTTTGTGCAGCGCGGAATGATATTAGGCAACAGTTCTCCCGTTGGTTGCTTCCTCTACTTCTTCAGCGCTGAACAGGGCCGCAAAGGCCCGGGTTTCGTCCTCAGTTGACGGAACGAGAAGAAACGCTCAGGTTGCAGACACGCGCTCTCGCGCGAAGGCGGGCTCGGGTGTTCATGTCGGACGGTGCAACGTTCACGCAGGCGATCAAGAGACCACAACCAACATCGCCTCTGGCGGATTCGCCTGGTGACGGTCCGGCCACGGATGACGCATGGACGGCGGACCGTTACGCGTTCCTTCCCCCACGGGAAAATCAACGTCGTCCGGCGCTGGCCAAATTCCTGGAGCGTGCTCGAAAGCGCCCATATTTGTCGCAGCGGCAGATCAGGGCGATGCTGGACGAGGAAGCTGCTCACGGACATTTCTTTCTCTTCGTTCCGGTGCTGGCCGGAGCCGGTGCTGCATTCTGGTTCACAATCCCGCGGGAGCCGGCGCTCTGGTCTGTCTTGTCGCTTCTGGTCATCTGCGGCGCGGCAGCCATTCTGACGGACCCCGCCAGAAGGCTGTTGCGGCTGGCGGCGCTCGGCCCATCTTTTTTCCTCGCGGGAATGACGCTGGCTCAACTGGAAACCTGGCGGTCGGGCACTCTCATTCTGGACTCTCCCGTGACAACCCTCCTCACCGGCGTGGTGGAGAGGCGCGAAATCGATGGAGAGGGGCGCTGGCGTTACATCGTCCGGGTCGAGAAGACCGAAGCACCCGAACTGCGTCGGCCACCGAGGCATGTCGCCCTGCTCGCCCGGGCGCGGCATGATCCCCTGGAACCTTCGCAGAGGATCTCCGGCCGGGTTCGTATCTCACCTCCTTCGGGGCCTGCGTTGGTCGGGCTCAACGATTTCGGCTTTTCCTCCTACTTCGATGGGCTCGGAGCGATCGGGTTCTTCTACGGCGCTCCAAAGAAGGAGCAGGGGCATGTGGGGGCAGACGGTCTTGCAGCTGGTGCCGCCCGATGGCTCTTTGATCTGCGAGGCAGCATTGCCGGGCATATTCGGCATACGGTTCCCGGGGATGCAGGTGCATTCGCTGCCGCCATCGTCACTGACGAACGAAGGGCGATCTCCAAGGACACCACCGAAGCTCTGAGACTTGCAGGGCTGGCGCATATCATCGCGATTTCCGGCCTCAACATGGCTCTTGCGGCCGGCATCTTCTTTGTCGGCGCGCGTACCGCTCTGTCGCTCTTTACCGGTTTTGCGCAGACATACCCTGTGAAGAAGATAGCAGCCGCAGGCGCACTGGTGATGGCCACAGCCTATTATTCGATCTCCGGCTTCGGCGTATCGGCGGAACGTGCCTATATCATGATGGTTGTGATGCTGATCGCGGTGTTTTTCGATCGCCCTTCAATCAGTCTGCGGAATGTCGCCCTGTCGGCGATGATCATCCTTGTCATCTCGCCGTCAGAGGTACTCGGCCCAAGCTTCCAGATGTCGTTCTCGGCAACGACTGCACTTGTGGCAGGCTATGCTATCTGGACGCGTCGCGGCAGCGGGCATCATGTCGAACCTGCGCTGTTTAACCACCCCCTCATGAGGCCGCTGCGAGGATCGTGGAACTTCGTCGTCGGGGTTCTTGTCACTTCCTTGATCGGCAGCATCTCAACGGCGATCTTCGCCGTTGAACACTTCCACCGTATTGCGACATATGGTCTCGTCGCCAACCTGGCGGCCATGCCGATCATTTCTTTCGTGGTCATGCCAGCTGGATTGGTCGGAATGCTGCTGATGCCTCTTGGTCTGGAGGGACCTGCTCTTTGGGCGATGGGACTCGGACTGGAGGCGGTGATCGCCATCGCCAAAGAGGTTGCGGCCTGGGGCGGCGACGTGGCGGTCGGGCGGCAGCATGCCTGGTTCCTTGGCATGTCCTCTGCGGGCTTCCTCCTCCTGACACTCTTGAGGACACGGCTGCGATTGGCGGGTGTTCCCCTCCTCGTGGTCGCACTCCTTTTATCTTGGCAGGAACGGTCGAGACCACCTCCGGATGTGTTGATTTCCGAGGATGCCAGCTTGGTCGCGCTCATCGATCCCGAGGGACGTATCGCAACTAACCGGATCCGCCCGCCCGGCTTCATCTTCGATCAATGGAGGCGGGCCCTGATCCTTGGAGAACCGGTAGCCCCCCGCATCAACCCTGGCAAGGACACGTCAGAGGATCAGTTGCAAACCGGCATGCCCCATTCCCGACGGCCCGGCCTGACCCCGCAACAGATCAGTGCCGCAACGACCGGCATCGAGGAAGCGCCCACCGGCCGCTTCGTCTGCGTCGCGCGCGTCTGGTGTGCCGCGAGGACCCGTAAAGGGACCATCATCGTGACCGTGGAAGACAGCCGTTACGCCGGCGTCGCCTGTGATGTCGCTGACTTAGTGGTAGCCCCAAGAGCCCGCTTCAACCGCTGCCGGTCGGGAGCCATCATGTTGAACGCTGCAGTCTTACGCAAACTCGGCGCTCTTGAGATTTCCCTGAACGACACAGCAGATGGGGGCCGATGGAATATCTCGGCATCCGTCGCCGGCAAGGACCGTGCCTGGCATCATCATCGTCAATTCGACTGGAGAAGTGGCGCGTTCACGTCGGTCCTGCCGCCGCCGCTGGACAGGCTCGTCAGTGATAACGGCGGATGAGGCCGACCAACTTGCCCTGGATCTTTACCCGGTCAGGGGGGAAGATCCGTGTTTCGTAGGCGGGATTGGCTGCCTCCAAAGCGATCGACGCGCCGCGTCGGCGAAATCGCTTCAAGGTAGCTTCCTCGTCGTCCACCAAGGCCACCACGATGTCACCCGGATTGGCCGTATTGCCTGTTCGAATGACGACCGTGTCGCCATCAAGAATACCTGCCTCGATCATCGAGTCGCCCTTGACCTCGAGCGCGTAATGTTCACCCGCACCAATCATCTCATTGGGCACAGAGATATCGTGCGTGTTGTTTTGGATCGCCGAGATCGGAACACCGGCGGCAATACGTCCCATGACGGGCACGGAGGTCGCGTTGGACGTCTCGTCGTTGGAGACCGACTTGTTGACGGCTGCCGGCGTCGCTTGTTGTTTGCCGAGGCTGCCTTCTATGATGCTAGGCGAGAAGCCGCGGCGAGGTTGAATACTTGGCTGGTAGGCTTCGGGCAGCTTGATCACCTCGAGTGCGCGCGCCCGATTCGGCAGGCGACGGATGAAGCCGCGCTCTTCAAGGGCGGTGATTAGCCGATGGATCCCGGACTTCGATGCAAGGTCCAGTGCGTCCTTCATCTCGTCGAACGAGGGCGGCACGCCGGACTCCTTCATGCGTTCGTGGATGAACAGAAGCAGTTCCTGCTGTTTGCGAGTAAGCATATTCCAAGCACCCCAAGTCGGAAACAAATCCAGAACGGACACTATATGTTCCATATGTGTTCCGCAAGGGCTTAAAATTCCGTGAAAACCTGGCAATAAAATTCGAGGGGAACTGCGGGTTGCGCGATAGGCACTACTTGTTCGTTCCGCGCGTAGTGCCAATGTAGGGCTCACATTCCACATTGCAGGGGCTCACAGCGTGAATGCAGCAGCAATAGATCATCTCGTGCTTCCGGTCGGAAATCTTTCCGTTGCGAGATCAAGACTGACGAAGCTCGGATTTACCGTTGCGCCGGACGGTCTTCATCCTTTCGGGACGGCAAATGCGTGTGTGTTCCTCGCTGACGGTACCTACCTCGAGCCACTCGGAATCACCAACAGGCGGCAGGCCACGGTGGCGGCGCAGAAAGGTAATGTGTTTGCCGCGCGGGCCTGCGGCTTTCAGACATCGCGTAAGCGCGAGGGCCTTTCAGCACTGGCCATTGCGACCGATGATGCTGCTGCAGACCAGGCACGTTTTCAGCTGGAGGGGATTTCTGCCGGCGAGATGTTGGAGTTCGCGCGTCAGGTGAAGATGCCGGACGGGTCCGGAAGCGAGGCGCGCTTCAGGCTGGCGTTTGCGGGCGATCAGAGGGCGCCGGACTTCTTCTTCTTCACCGTGCAACGGCTGGATCCGCTTCCGGCAGACCGAGAGGCCCTGGAGCGCCATTCCAATGCAGTGACCGGCATTGGCGAAGTCATCCTTGCGGCCGACGATCCCGGCGGCTTTGCGGCGCTCGCCGAGGCAGCGCTCGGCTGCGAGCCGGAAAGCCAAGTTGGGATCATCAGGTTTGCCGCCGCGAATGGCCACGTGCGTCTTGCCTCCAACC
>JAEYTV010000594.1 GCA_023433855.1 Pseudomonadota bacterium
AACCCCGGACCTGTCGAATGCCATGACCACGTCGCGCCTGGTCAGGCCGATATCATTGAGCTGCCGGTCGTCGAGATCGTGAAGGCTGCTGGCCGCGAAGCGGTTGCGAAGAGCGCGCCACGCGGAACTTGCTCGCAGCATGACCAGCGCCAGGCCTGATACCGTGCCGGGCCGCTCATGGGCGAGGTCGAGTTCGCTTCCGCATTCAGCCGTGCTCATCGGATCATCCTTTCATCAGGCACGAGTTCGGCCACCCTTCCGCGCAGGTCCGGCGGAGAGGTTGCCTTTGGCCGCCCAAGACGGGGCGGATGGATCAGTCTTGATTGCAGTGATGTTATGGCTGAAGGTATATTGATCAGTCCAACGAATGTTTCTAATGATTAGCATCAGGCACTCTGATGGATACCTCCATGTCCGCACCACTCGATATTGACCAGCTACATACATTCATAGCTATCGTGGACGCTGGTAGCTTCACCAGGGCCGCAGAACGCGTCTTCAAGACCCAGTCGGCCGTCTCCATGCAGATGCGCCGGCTGGAGGAACGGATCGGCAAACAACTTTTCGCCAAGGATGGCCGCGGCAACCGGCTGACGGCTGAAGGCGAGAAGCTGCTGAACTATGCTCGTCGGATCATCCGGCTGAACAACGAAGCCATTGCGGCCTTCGATGACAACCGCCTGGAAGGTACCATCCGCATCGGTACTCCCGACGATTATGCGGACCGCTACATGCCGGAGATCATCGGACGTTTCGCCAAGACCCACCCCAATGTCGAGCTCTACATCGTCTGTGAACCGTCCGTCAGCCTGGCCGAAAAGATGGCACGGGGTGAGCTTGATATCGCGCTGGTCACCCATAATCCACGCCAGCGGATCTCGGACGTGGTACGGACTGAGCCACTCTGCTGGGTCGCGTCGGCCAATCACCCGCTGAAGGACGAGTCCCCCGTGCCGCTCGCCGTCGGCCGCCGTGATTGCCTGTGGCGGCAGCTCGCCTGCTCGGCCCTCGATGCCGACGGCCGGGAGTATCAGGTGCTGTTCACGAGCTGGTCGTCGACGGTCGTCGCGGCAGCCGTGCTTGCCGGCATGGCCGTGTCCGTGCTGCCGGAATCAGCACTCCGTCCCGGGATGAAGGTGCTGGCGGCGGCCGACGGCTTTCCTCCCTTGCCACCGGTGCAGATCGGACTGATGAAACGGCCTGGCCTTTCGGCCTCCCTGATGAACGCCATCACCGACCATATCACGGCCTGCCTGGACAACATCTCACCGTCTGCCATTTCTGATAACCTCGACGGCGAGGTGAAGAGCTTTCCGCGACTCGGCCGCGGCAGGGTCGGCCAGGTAATGCCGGGGTGGTAGCCCCGGCGAAGCGCCCCACGAAAAAGCCGGAGCGATAGCGCCCCGGCTTCGTTTTTCAGGGTTTGATAGTGATCACTCGGCGGCGCTGGGCTGCGCGCTGATCGTATCGGCCTTGTAGCCGTGCAGCCGCTCAAGTGCTGCCCGGACCCCCGCTTCGTAGTCAGGATGGACGAGCTGGAAGTGAGCCAGCTGACGCTCTACGATCGGTCCCGGGACTCCCCCCATGGCGGCGGCGATGTTCGAGAACAGACGCCCCTTCTGCTCCGCGTCGAACAGGTTGAAGAGCGCGCGCGGCTGGGAGTAGTCGTCATTGCCTTCCCGGTGGTTGTAGCGGCTCATGTCTCCATCGATCTTGAGCGGCGGCTCCTTGGCGGAAGGCTGCTCAGCGGGTCCATTGACCGAGTTCGGCTCGTAGTATGCATCCACATTGCCAGTCATCAGGCCCCCATAGGTGTTCATCTGGCCATCACGATGATAGTGATGGACCGGGCACTTGGGCTGGTTGACCGGGATATGCTCGTAGTGGGTGCCGAGGCGATAACGGTGGGCATCCGCATAGGAGAAGATGCGTGCCTGCAGCATCTTGTCAGGCGAATGGCCGATGCCGGGAACGATGTTCGACGGCGAGAAGGCGGCCTGCTCGATCTCGGCGAAGTAATTGTCCGCGTTGCGGTTCAGCTCCATGATCCCGATGTCGATCGGCGGGAACTCCGCATGCGGCCATACCTTGGTCAGGTCGAACGGATTATAGGAGGTCGCCTCAGCCTGGGCCTCGGTCATGATCTGGACCTGGACCTTCCACTTCGGAAACTCACCCTTCTCGATCGTTCCGAACAGTGCTTCCTGGTACCCCTCGCGGGTCTTGCCGATGATCGTCTCGCCTTCCTCGTTGGTGAAGTGCCTGTGGCCCTGCTGGGTCTTGAAGTGGAACTTGACCCAGTAGCGTTCGCCGGCATCGTTCCAGAAGGAATAGGTGTGCGAGCCATATCCGTTCATGTGCATCGGCGTCTGTGGCAGGCCACGGTCCGACATCAGGATTGTCACCTGGTGCAGGCTTTCCGGAGAAAGCGACCAGAAATCCCACATGGCAGTTGCCGAACGAAGGTTGGTCTTCGGATGGCGCTTCTGCGTATGGATGAAATCAGGGAACTTGTAGGGATCGCGCACGAAGAACACCGGCGTGTTGTTGCCGACGAGATCCCAGTTGCCTTCTTCGGTGTAGAACTTCAGGGCGAAGCCACGGACGTCCCGCTCGTGGTCGGCGGCGCCGAGTTCACCTGCGACGGTGGAGAAGCGCGCCAGCATCGGGGTCACGGCGCCGGGCTGCAGACATTTCGCCTTGGTGTACTTCGAGATGTCGCCCGTGATCGTCAGCGTGCCGTATGCACCCCAGCCCTTGGCATGGACAACACGCTCAGGGATACGTTCACGGTTCTGATGGGCCAGTTTTTCGATGAGCTGGTAGTCCTGCAGCATCACGCCGCCGCGCGGGCCGGCGGTCATCGAGTTCTGGTTGTCCGGAACCGGTGCTCCGGCAGTCGTCGTCAGAATCGGACGATCGGTCATCATTATCTCCCTACATGAAACTCTGTGGAACCATTCTCAGATTCGCGAGTTGAAGATTCCACTGAACCTCGATAATTTCCAATCGTATTTCATGAGATCTACGATCGGAAAATCTTATCGTGTTGACCCTCCGACAGATGCGCTATTTTGAGGCCATCGCCGTTCACCGGCATTTCGGCAAGGCGGCGCAGCAGGTGCATGTGAGCCAGCCAGCCCTTTCGGCCCAGATTATGGACATGGAAAAACATCTCGGCTGCCGGCTTCTGGAGCGCCACCGTTCCGGCGTTCTTCTGACACGCAAGGGTGCGGAGGTGCTTCGCCGTGTTCGCCGGATCCTGGCCGAGCTCGAGCAACTCGAGGTTTCCGTGCGAGACGTTGGCGCAGTCCTGGACGGGCTTGTGCGCATCGGCATCATTCCCACCGTCGCCCCCTACCTCGTTCCCCGCCTTGTTCCCCATCTCCGGGACAGCTACCCCGATATCGAGATCGAACTGAAGGAGGCGGTCACCGATCGCCTGGTCGCCGATCTGCTGGATGGAAAGCTGGATGCGGTGATCGCCGCCTTGCCGGTCACGGCTGAAAATGTCGAGATTCAGCCGCTGTTTTCAGACCGTTTCTTCATGGCCACGGCCAACAATGACCGCGACATGCTGATATCGCCGCTTGCCGAGAACGAGGTCGATGTCGACCGGCTGTTGCTGCTAGAAGAAGGACACTGCCTGCGCGAACAGGCACTATCCGTATGCGGCACGGCGGGTAAGCGCAGCCTCGTCAACCTTGGCGCGACATCGATGGGCACACTGCTTCAGATGGTCTCGCACGATATGGGCATGACCTTGATCCCCGAGATTGCGATCGATACGGAGACTGCCCGGAACAACCTTCGTATCATTCCGTTCGCCGATCCTGCGCCCTCCCGGGAGGTGGGGTTGATCTGGCGCAAATCCAGCGGCCGTGACGAAGACATGGCTGCACTGGGTGAGGCGGTAAGGGCCTGCGTCCCGACCCCGCGCGTCAGCCAAGATGCTTCTTGAAGAATTCCACCGTGCGCCCCCAGGCCAGGTCGGCGGCAGCCTTGTCGTAGCGGGCAGACGAGGTATCGTTGTTGAACGCGTGGTTGGCTCCCTCGTAGATGAATATCTCGAAGGTCTTGCCATTCTTCTCGAGAGCCTCTCGGAAGGCAGGAATTCCTGCATTGATGCGCTCGTCGAGACCGCCGTAGTGCAGCAGCAGGGGTGCCTTTATGGCCGCCACGTCTTCGCTCTTCGGCTGTGAGCCGTAATAGGCGACCCCGGCATCAAGGTCTGGCGAGGTGACTGCCAGATTGTTGACCGCCCCGCCACCCCAGCAGAAGCCCATGGCGCCGACCTTTCCATTGGCGCCGCTGATCCCGGCAAGGTAGGTAAGGCTCGCCTGGCCGTTTGCGGCAACATCCTCCGGCTTCAGCCCGGAAAACATCTGGCGCGCCTGGTCCTCGTCGGCTGGTGTGCCGCCGAGCGGGGACAGGAAGTCGACCGCGAGCGCGTTGAAGCCTTCCAGCGCCACGCGGCGTGCGACATCCCTGATATGGTTGTTGAGGCCGCGGTTCTCGTGAATGACGATCACGCCCCCCAGAGGCGCCGCGGCATGCCTGGGACGGACGAGATATCCCTTCATCGTCGCGCCGCCGGCTCCCGGATAGGTTACTACCTTCAGAGAAAGCCGTTCGTCGTCAGCGGGGATGATCTCCGCCTTTGCGCCGGTTGCCGCCAACATCGGTGCAATCGCAGCCGCGGCGGCACCCGAGCCGGCAAGCTGGGTGAGCCTTTCCATGAACCTGCGCCGATCAGGCGTGAGGTGGGTATACTCGTCATAGGCGTTGATCATCGCCTGGGTGATCTTCGGAGTGCCAGTCACGTCTCATCCTCTCCTGCCCGTCAGCTTGAGGAAGTCTATACCGGCGCCGCGCTCCCGATGAGGAAACACTGAGTGATCATGGCCGCGCAGCCAACACATGTTCGTGAAAAATGCCCGTGCGACGAGCGGGTGCGTATCAACTCAATGCCAGCCACACCGCCAGCCAGACCCACATGGCCAGCAGCGAAAAGAAGCCGCCGATGAAGGCGGGCCGGCGGTGCCGCAACCGGTTGCCGGTCAGATGCACCCATGTGTGCAGGTAGCGGGACAGGACGAAGAACCACCCGAGGCCGACCGTTGCCCAGTTGTCCGCCGTCGTGACGTAGAGCGCAAGCGACACGGCGTGGAACAGCACCGGCAGTTCGAACTGGTTTTTCAGGTTGTTATGCACAAGCAGGCTTTCCCGGGGCTCCTCGCGACCGTCCCTGAATTGGGCCGCCTGCGCCGTTCCCGCGCGCACGGCTGCAAACCGCCGCTTCGAAAGGAGCCAATACAGGAAGAAGACGAGCGCCGCATGGGCGATCATCGGCCAGAGTGTGGCATTCGACAGCATTGATCCTCCCCGGGAGCGTTCCTTGTACCTGCGGACCGACGCGCAAGCGGCATGTGCGGCGGCAACCGCACGCGGCCATGCCGCTCCCGTCGCTTCTCCGTTGCTACGCGCCCGCGCCCGGATAGTTGGGGCTCTCGCGGGTGATCGTCACGTCATGGGCGTGGCTTTCGCGCAAGCCGGCGCCGGAGATGCGTACGAAGGTCGCCCGCTCCTGGAAATCCTTGATGGTTGCCCCACCGACATACCCCATGGCCGCCCGCAAGCCGCCGCCAAGCTGATGCAGGACGCCGGACACCGGTCCCTTGTAGGGAACCTGTCCTTCGATTCCTTCAGGGACCAGCTTCAAGGTGTCGCGAACTTCCGCCTGGAAATAGCGATCGGCAGAACCACGCGCCATGGCGCCGACAGAGCCCATGCCGCGATAGGATTTGAAGGAACGGCCCTGATGAAGATAAACCTCGCCCGGGCTTTCATCAGTGCCGGCAAGCAGTGAACCGACCATGACGGCGGAAGCGCCGGCGGCAATTGCCTTTGCAAGGTCGCCCGAGAACTTGATGCCCCCGTCGGCGATCACCGGAATGTTCTGGGCACGGGCCGTTTCCACAGCGGCCATGATTGCGGCAAGTTGCGGAACCCCGACCCCGGCGACGATACGGGTGGTGCAGATCGAACCGGGGCCGATGCCGACCTTGACGGCGTCCGCCCCTGCATCGATCAGCGCCCGCGTCCCGTCAGCGGTGGCAACGTTGCCCGCCATCACACGAACCGAGTTTGAAAGCTTCTTCACCCGGCTCACCGCGTCCAGCACCCGCTGGGAGTGACCATGAGCGGTATCTACGACAAGGAGGTCCACACCGGCCTCGATCAGCCGCTCGGCGCGCTCGAACCCATCATCCCCGACGCTGATCGCCGCTGCCGCCCTCAGGCGGCCCTGGGCGTCCTTGGAGGCATTCGGATTGAGCTGGGATTTCTCGATGTCCTTGACCGTGATGAGACCAACGCAGCGGCCCTCGCCATCGACAACGAGGAGTTTTTCGATGCGGTGCTTGTGCAGCAGCCGCTTGGCTTCCGGCTGATCGACGTTCTCCTTGACGGTGATCAGGTTCTCGCGGGTCATCAGTTCATAGATGCGCTGGGACGGATCCGACGCAAAGCGCACGTCCCGGTTGGTCAGGATGCCGACGAGCCGTCCGGCGGTGTGCCCGCCCGCTCCGCCGTTTTCCACCACCGGGATACCGGAAATGCCATGCGCCTTCATCAACGACAGGGCTTCGGCAAGCGTCGCGTCCGGGCCGATCGTCACAGGGTTGATGACCATTCCGCTTTCAAATTTCTTGACCTGGCGAACTTCTTCAGCCTGAACCACCGGGCTAAGATTGCGGTGAATGACCCCGATGCCACCAGCCTGCGCCATGGCGATCGCCAGACGGCTTTCCGTGACCGTGTCCATGGCCGCCGAAAGGATGGGCAGGTTCAGATCGATGTCCTGCGCGATGACTGTCGAAATGTTGGTCTGGCCCGGCATCACTTCGGAGTGGCCCGGTTGCAGCAACACGTCGTCAAAGGTTAGCGCGTCCGCGCCGGTTGCCGTTTCGATGATACGGGCCATGGCCAAGCTCCTTCGGTCAGAAATGCGGAAAACGCTCCGGAACGAAATCCGCCGGGCGCCCCACAACAGTTGCTAGGAAGTTGGCGAGGGCTGGTAACACGTTCAGGGCGGGAAGGGAATAGCAAAAACCCGGGAATGTCGTCCCGGGTTTGGAGCCGATGCAACGCCGTCAGATGTCGAACTGGTAGCTCTTTGGTACAAAGCGGTAGCCGCTCTCCTGCTTTTCAACAAAACCGACTGCCGGAAAGGGCATGTGATACCCGAGGAAGGCAATCTTCTCCGCAGCCACCATGTCGAAGACCTTCCTTCGGGTCATGGCGGCCTGAGCCTTGTCCATGTCGAACCGCACTTCCCAGTCCGGGCGTTGTAGCGAAAGGATGTAGTGGTTCGCGGTGTCGGCTGTCAGGATCAGTCGCTTGCCTTCAGATTCGACATTGAAGATCAGTTGCCCGGGTGTATGCCCCGGCGCCAGCATGGCCGTGATGCCGGAAACGACCTCGCCGCCCTCCTTGAGGAAGGTGGTCTTCTCGGCATGAGGCTTCACGTTGGCCAACACGGCCTTGTGATTGCCCTCCGCGGGAGTACCGGCGCGAGCCGCATCGCTCCAGAAATTATACTCGGTCTCGCCAGCGAAGTAGCGCGCATTGGGGAAAGCAGGTTTTCCGTCTTCCATGATGCCGCCAATATGGTCGCCGTGCATGTGGGTGATGACAACGACCGAGATGTCCTCCGGCATGTAGCCCGCTGCGGCGAGCCCTTCGACCAGACGTCCGCCACCTTGAGCGCGGGCCGCCTTGCCGAGGCCGGTATCGAACAGAATGATGTCACTCCCCGTGTCGATGAGCGTCGGCGAGAAACTGTTGACGAATTGGTCGGCGGGCAGGAAATTCTCCGTCAGAAGCGCCCCAACCGTCTCGGCCGACTGGTCGGTCCCGAAGGTTTCGCCGGGATTGGGAGATGGACGGGCGCCGTCCTTGATCACCATGACCCGGAACCCTCCGACCTTGAACTGGTGAATGTCGGGAGGCGTTACTCGGTCGATCGCCTGCTCGCGGCTGCCCTGGGCAAAGGCGGCACGGCCGACGATCGCCGGGGCAGCCATGATCCCCAGCCCCGCAGAGCCTAGCAGCGTTCGCCTTCCCAGTTGAAAAGATTTCATAATAAAACTCCCTCTTGATCCAGAACGCGGCGCGGCTCTGGTGGGAAGGCAAGATAGCCGAGCGATGCGACAGAAAAATCCGGCCTCACGCGGACGTGAACCGCCGGACGAAATAGTGAAATTCAAAGATTGGCAACCGTGGCGCCGAGGTTTAACTGGAACTAACCCCCTTTTCAGGCCTGTTCATGAACCGCGTCATACCGCTTATTCTCGCCGTCGCTCTTTTCATGGAGCAGATGGATTCGACCGTCATTGCAACAGCGCTTCCCGCGATCGCCGCTGACCTGAACGTCGGTCCCATCACACTCAAGCTGGCGCTCACATCCTACATGGTGGCGCTTGCGATGTTCATTCCCGTCAGCGGCTGGATGGCCGACCGGCATGGCGCGAATAAGATCTCCGGCTGGCGATCCTGGTTTTCGTCGTCGGCTCCATATGCTGCGCCTTCTCCTCCGACCTCCTGCAGTTCGTCCTTTCCCGTTTCCTGCAAGGCATGGGCGGCGCAATGATGACCCCGGTCGGCCGCCTGGTGCTGCTTCGCACGACCAAGCGCAGCGATCTTGTCTCGGCCATGGCGCTGCTTACCATCCCTGCCCTGATCGGACCACTTACTGGCCCGCCGATCGGCGGCTTCATCACCACGTACTTCACCTGGCACTGGATCTTCCTCATCAACGTGCCAGTCGGCCTTCTCGGGATCTATCTCTCCACCGTCTTCCTGCCGGAGGTTCCCCCAACAAATCCGCCCTCGCTCGACTGGCGCGGGTTCCTTCTCACCTCTGTGACGGCTGCGGGTACGGTCTTCGGGCTCTCGGTCGTCAGCCTCCCCGCGCTTCCACCGGCGATCGGCATCTGTGCGACGATCGTCGGTGTGTCAGCAGGCTTTGCCTATGTCATCCATGCCCGCAGGCACCCCTCGCCCATTCTCAATCTGAGGCTCTTTCGCGACGACGCCTTTCGGGCGGCGAGTACCAGCGGAACCCTGTTTCGGATTTCGACGGGTGCCATCCCCTTCCTGATGCCGCTCATGCTGCAACTGGGCTTCGGGCTGAATCCCTTTGAGTCCGGCCTCATCACCTTTTCCGGCGCGCTCGGCGCCCTGATGGTCAAATTCGTTGCCCGGCGGGTCTTTGCGCTCACCGGCTTCAAGACAATGCTCATTGCAGCCGGTCTTCTCGGCGCCGCGACCACTGCAGCCAACGGGTTCTTCACGGCCGATACGCCACACGCGCTGATCATCGCCTTCCTGTTGATCTCGGGCCTTTTCCGGTCCTTCTTCTTCACCGGCTCGAATGCGCTCAGCTATTCGGAGATCACCGACGAACAGGCGAGCCAGGCGACGTCGATCGCCTCAGTCCTGCAGCAGATGAGCCTGGCGCTCGGTGTTGCCTTCGCAGCCTTCATCCTCGAAACGTCCTCCGCTTTATCCGGCACCCATCTGCAGCTTGCTGACTTCCACCTCGCCTTCTTCCTTGTCGCGGCACTCTCCCTTGTCGCAATCCTGCCGCTTCTGCGGCTTGATCCGTCGACGGGCGCGGCAGTCTCGGGTCACCGCGCCGGAAAGGGGGAGCCTCAAGCGGGCGAGTAGGACTCTCAAGCCTCCGTTGCGGAGTGGCCTTCTGCGGGGGCCTTCTGCCTCCCCTTGAAGTGCTTGGCGAGAAGGAACATCTCGACCGACTCGGCCCTTGATGAAGCCGGTTTCACATGGATGACCTGCTTGAAATTCTGCTTCAGCATGTTGAGCAGCTCCCGCTCAGTGCCGCCCTGGAACGTCTTTGCAAGGAAATGGCCTCCTTCGGCCAGGACCTCCACGGCGAAATATGCCGCCGCTTCGCAGAGGTGCATCGTGCGCAGGTGATCGGTGCGCTGGTGCCCGGTCGTGGGCGCAGCCATGTCCGAGATTACAAGGTCCGGCATGCCGCCAACCGCTTCCGTCAAAAGGCCCGGGGCCTCCGGCTCCAGGAAATCGAGCTGGAGGACCCTCACCCCCGGCAGGGGCGCCATCTCGAGGAAATCGATCGCGGCAACCCGGATATCCTCGTCGGAGGAACGGGTCACCTTTGCGGCGATCTGCGACCAGCTTCCGGGAGCCGCTCCAAGATCGATGATCCGCCGGGCCCCCTTCAGGATCTGATGCTTCTCATCGATCTCCAGCAGCTTGAATGCCGCACGGGCGCGATAGCCTTCAAGCTTGGCGCGCTGGACATACGGGTCGTTGATGTGGCGCTCCAGCCAGCGGCGTGAGGATGCCTTCAGCTTGCCCTTCTTGACCTTCTGGCCAAGCTTGCGACCGGTGCGATTTGCGCCAACAGGTGGTTTCGTCATCGCCTGTCCCCTGCATCCGTGTGCCCTGCCGTGGCCGGGCGGCGCTGGCGCAGGCGGCGCCACACGCCATCGTCTGCCATCATGTCGGTCAGCAAGCCCTCGCGAAGCCCTCGATCGGCAACGCGCATGCGCGAGCTCGGCCAGCGACGGCGGATCGCCTCGAGGATTGCACATCCGGCAAGCACCAGATCGGCTCGATCGGGCCCTATGCAGGGATTGGCAGCCCTTCCCTCGAAATCCCAGGAAAGCAGCTTTGCCTGCATCGCACTCACCTCCGAATCGGTCAGCCACAACCCATCCACCTTGCGGCGGTCGTAGCGGGGGAGATCGAGATGAACCCCCGCAAGCGTCGTCACCGTTCCGGACGTCCCTATGAGGTGGAAGTTCTCGCGATCCTGACGCGGGCCCGTGTGAAGCGGCGGACAATCGAAACGAGCCAGCATGCCCTCTACTTCCCGAACCATGGATTCGAAGATCGCAGGGGTGACATCACGTCCTCCATGACGTTCCGAGAGGGTTACAACGCCGACCGGAAGCGATGTCCAGTGGGTGATATGATTGGCAAGCCGGCTGGAGCGGCTGTCTTCGATCCGGATCACGGCGATCTCGGACGATCCTCCGCCGATATCGAACAGCACGACGGAGCGGGCTTCCCGGCCGACCAATGACGAGCACCCCGACACAGCGAGCCGCGCTTCAGTCTCGCGATCGATGATCTCCAGTTTCAACCCCGTTTCCGCGGTGACCCGAGCCAGGAAGTCTTCGCCGTTTTCCGCCGCGCGGCACGCTTCGGTCGCGATGAGGCGCATGCGACGGACCGGTCTGCTCGCCAGCTTGGCGGCACACACGCGCAATGCATCGATTGCCCGATCCATTGCCTCCTGTGACAAGCGGCGGCTCGCAGCAAGGCCTTCGCCCAAGCGGACGATGCGGGAAAATGCGTCGACGACGCGAAACTGGCCCGGGCGGGTCGGCTGTGCGATCAACAGCCGGCAGTTGTTGGTGCCGAGATCCAGCGCCGCATAAAGATCGTTGACGTAGAGGGATCTCTCACCCGTTGACGCGGATCCCGTTCTTTCGCCGAGGATCCTGCCACGGACGTCCTTTGCGGGGCCGGAGGAGTGGGCCGCAGCGCTGCCCCCCGCACCCGACACCGTTTTCGCCGGCGTCAACGGACGCCCCTGCAACCCTCGTCCGCCGCGGTTCTTCTTGCGCTTGTGTCGCGATTTGCCGCGGTCCGCCTGCCGATCATCGGGCCGGGCAACATGTTGCCTGGCGCCAAGTGATTCTACGCTGGCATGGGTCGGCGGAACTCCACCGGCAGCCTTGCCGCGCCGTCGCTTACGCTTGCGAGCTGGCGCCTCCGCAAGCTGAGTGTTGGGACGTCCAGCAGGAGCGGCCGGGGTGGCCGGGCTCGAATCGTTACCCTGCGCAACGCCACGGTGCTTGCCGTGCCGCTTCGCTTTCCTGCGCCTCGAGGATCGTCCCTCCCGGCGCACTGCCGTTGACGCCCCGTTGTCCGGCGGCGCAGCGCCGCTCTCGGGGTCCATCGCTATTCTGTCCGTCTCGCCGCGCAATGCCTTGAAGCGTGCCGCTGGCGTCTCATTGTTTCGTTGGTGCAAGGATAACAGTGCAAGGCGTTTTCGCCAATGGGTTTTTGCCAATGTCTGCGAAGCACTGCCCCTGATCGATCAGGCTGGGTTGCGCAAGCAGCAGGAAGCGGTGTCCATCGTTCGATTTTTTGGAAAATCGGTATTTGCAATCCGCCCGCTTTTGTTTATAAGCGCCCGCACACCAGCCAAGCCGACACTCGGCTGCGACTTGCTGGGGAATAGTTCAATGGTAGAACGACGGACTCTGACTCCGTTAATCTTGGTTCGAATCCAGGTTCCCCAGCCAACATTTTCCGCAACACACTCAACGACTTAGACAACAACCCGTTTCCAGTGGAAACAGGTTTCATGTTGCGTGTTGATTGCCACTGAGAATTGACCCGGCGTGGCCTGATATTTCCATTGAGAATTGACCCATGTTCCAACCTTCCCTCGCATGTTT
>JAEYTV010000058.1 GCA_023433855.1 Pseudomonadota bacterium
CTTTTGAAGGATACCTCCTATGTGTCGGTCATCGGGCTTGCCGACATCGTGCGCCAGACCGGTATTGCGGCGCGCGTCACCAAGGAGGCTTTCTTCTTCTATCTCATCGCCTGCATGCTGTACCTGGTCCTCGCCATGCTTTCCTCGATTGGGCTCGGTTATCTGGACCGGTGGGTGAAGCGGTCGGAGGTCGCACGATGACCGCGGTCAGCGAACTCATTCCACCCCGGCCTGCACCCGCGCCTGCAAGCCGAGGGTTTAGCCGTGCCAGGGCTGCGGGCATCGCGGTGCTCGCCCTCTGGCTCGTGCTCGCGATCGCGCTTGGCGCAATGGTGTTCGTCGATTGGGACGAAGCCAAGTTCCTGCGTTACGGTCCCCGCTACCTGTCCGGCCTGTGGGTGACCGTCTCCCTCGTGTTTCTGTCGGTCATCCTCGGTGCGGTCCTCTCCGTGCCGATCGCCTTCGCCCGCATGTCGCGCAACCGCATCGTCAACGGCTTCGCCTATGGTTACGTCTATGTTTTCCGCAGCACGCCGCTGCTTGCGCAGCTCTTCCTGATCTATTACGGGCTCGGGAGCTTCCGCCCTCAACTGGAAAGCCTGGGCGTGTGGTGGTTCTTCCGGGAAGCCTGGTATTGCGGCCTGCTCTCGTTCGTCCTCAACACGGCCGCCTATCAGGCCGAAATCCTTAGGGGTGCCATCGAAAGCGTGCCGCGGGGCCAGCACGAAGGGGCAGCCGCACTGGGCCTTTCCAGGTGGGTCGCATTCCGCAAGATCATTCTTCCCCAGGCGCTCGTTGTGGCGCTGCGCCCCTACGGCAACGAGATCATCCTGATGGTCAAAGGCTCCGCCGTCGTCGCCATCATCACCGTCTACGACCTGATGGGGGAAACACGTTATGCCTTCTCGCGCACGTTCGACTACCAGACGTATCTCTGGGCGGCCATCTTCTATCTGGCGATCGTAGAAGCGCTGAGGCATGTGTGGAACCTCCTCGAACGGCGTCTGACACGCCATCTTAAGCGTTAGCAGCACCCGCCTCATCCGGCTGCCAACACACTGAAATTCCTTGTGATTTTCCACCAACAAAGCGATTGTTAAGCTTTGGTTGATTATGGCATGCTCCCATATCGCGGGACGCATTTTGCGTCGCCTACACCAGCGAAACGGGAACAACTGATGTCAGAACTGGAAATGATGCTGAAAGGCTACGGCCTGACCACCGCCCAGATCTTCTATCGCCTGCCCGATCATCCGGCACTCCTGCAGAGTTACGTCTGGCAGAATTACGATATCGCGCCTGACTTTCCCGCGATGAACGATTTCCTTTCATTCTGGCGGGAGAAGCTGGACGGGCCTCTGCATTCGGTCCGCTACGTCCACCGCAAGCTCGTTGCAGCCAGCGAGTGGCGGTCGGTGAAGGGCGAGATCATCCTCCACTAGATCCCGCCACGATCAGACATGCACCTCGCCGTGGGCGAATTCGCCGTCGTCGGGCTCGCGGTGAATGGCGGCATACAGGATCGCTCCATAGAGCGCGGCGACCACGGCGACCACGCTCCACCCCGGGAGAGGACCGAGCGCCGCATTGTCCACTGCTTCGGCGAGCGAGAACACCATATCCGCGCTCGACTCGTCCGGCAGGAGCTTCGGCGTCGAGATCTTGAGCAGCCAGGCGAGCAGAAGGATCAGGTACATCCAGACGTAGTTGCGCCTCACCCGGCGAAACAGGGCGTCCTGGTAGCTGATGAGGAAGCAGGGATTGCGCAGGCTTGAAGCGATGCCCGCCGCCCAGTCAGGCCTGAGGTCTGCCTGGGGATCGAGTGCCTGGGCGAAATAGTGGCGCTCGAGCTTCCTCACGCGGGCTCTATAGACGTCGAAAAATCGATAGCGCCGCGCCTCGATCAGGAGCAGCAGCGAGATCAGCAGCATGGCAAACAACACGACGCCATGATGGGAACTCGATGTGGAGAGCGACACCGACAACAGGCCGGCCACCATGGTGATCGCCCAGTTGGAGGTACGGTCAATCCGATCGCGCCAGCTGGTCATCCGGCCGATCTCACCGCGGTAGTAGTGAATGATCATGTTGGCTTTTTCAGCGGAGGTGATCGGCAACGACGGCGCCCGGCGTTCGACGTTCTTCTCCAGCACGTTCGGCGCCTGCTCGGCGGCCATGACAGATCCTCCCGACAACTACTTGGATGCATCCTTCAACGGATGAGCGGCGTGCGCGTTCCGCGAATGGACAAACACGCCTCATCAGCTTAAAGCGCTGCCAAACGAGGATGCGAGCATGAAAAAGATCGACGAGGAAGCTCTGGCCGAAGCTTACAACCGCGCCTTGGCCCTGGAGAAGGCGGGAGACATCGAAGCAGCCGTCAAGGCCTACGAGGAAGTGCTCGCGATCGATCCGGAGGACCATGGCGGGGCAGCGGTCCGGATCGCTTCCATGGGGCGCGGCGAAACGCCGCCCAAAGCGCCTGACGCCTATGTCGAAACTCTGTTCGACCAGCACGCCGAGACCTTCGAGGACATCCTGGTGGAGCAGCTCGGTTACGCCGTTCCGCTGATGGTGCGCCAGCGCCTCCAGGATCTCGGGCTCGGTCCGTTCAAGCGCATGCTCGATCTCGGGTGCGGGACCGGCCTCACCGGCGGTGCGCTGCGCGACATGGTGGAGGATATCACCGGCATCGACATCTCCGAAAACATGGTCGAGATCGCTCACGACAAGGATCTCTACGAGACGCTTTACGTTGCAGAAGTCGAGGACTTCCTTGAGGACAACGACGACGAACCCTTCGACCTCGTCACCGCCACCGACGTACTTCCCTATCTCGGGAGCCTCGAGCCGCTCTTCTTCGGCGCGGCCGAGAACATGGTCCCCGGCGGCATCTTCGTCTTCTCCTCGGAAAACCTGCCGCCGGGAGACGGACGTTCCTACGTCGTCGGCCAACACCAGCGTTTCCTGCATTCCGCAGACTACATCCGAACGAGGCTCGGCGACACCGGGTTCGAGATCATCGAAATGTCGGAGATCAACGTCCGGATGCAGGACGGCCAGCCGAGCCCCGGCCATCTGGTCATTGCGCGCCTGAAGGGCTAAAGCTTCCTTCCGCCAAGGAGGAACTGCGATGCCCCCACAGCGCTATCTTCTCGCCCAGGCCTATAACAATGCCTGGTGCAATCACCGGCTCCTGAAGACCTGCGGCAAGCTTTCGCCAGACGAGCTCGCCGCGCCGCGGGTCAGCTTCTTTCCGTCGATCATCCACACGCTGAACCACATCCTGACCGTCGACTGGCTCTATGTCAGCGCGCTTGAAGGCAGGTGCATCGGTGGGGCGGCATTCGAGCCGGAGATACCATTCCCTCTGTTCGCCGATCTGAGACGCGAGCAGGCAGCCGTCGACCGCCGTCTCATCGATCACTGTCGGGGCCTCGATGCGGATGGCCTGGCGCAGGAGGTTAGCATCCCCCGCGACACCCACGTCCAGGTCGAACGCACCGACCGTGTTCTCCTGCATCTCTTCCAGCACCAGATCCATCATCGCGGGCAGGTCCACACCATGCTGGCGGGCACCTCCGTACCGCCGCCGCAGCTCGACGAGTTCTTTCCGGCCGACGAGCAGGATCTGCGGAACGCTGATTTCAAGGAACTCGGCTTCACCGATGCTATGATCTGGGACTAAACGTCAACCGCTACCAACTCCATTCTCAAGGCACCACAGGCTCGACATGCTCTATTCCGTCCTCAAGACTCTTCATCTGATTTCCAACTTCCTGCTGATCGGCGGCATGCTGATCAACGCCTTCGTGATCGCCATGGTGCCTCCGACCATTCGCGTCGGGGTGCTGGACGCGCTCAGGAAGTACGATCGCACGGTGACGACCGCGGCTCTTGCCGGAACGTGGATCTTCGGCCTGTGGCTTGCCATAGGATATGTCGGCTTCTCGGGCGGATGGCTCCATGCCAAGCTGGTACTGGTGACGCTCCTCTCCGCCCTGCACGGAATGCAGCAGGGCTGGATGCGCCGCATGCGCAACGATCCGAAGCTCGATCCGCCGGCGTTTGTCAGGGCCGGCATGCCGATCATTCTGGTTTCGGTCGTGCTCGTCGTCGCCCTCGCGGTGATCAAGCCCTTCTAGCCAACCGATCCAAGGCGCCGAAGCGATCCATCGAGAGACGAGAGCGCTTTTCACCCGACGCGGCTTTTCCCAAAGGCCGCTTTGCTCTAATCCTCGATCTGCGAATTCAGGAGGATCAGCATGGCGAAGGTGGCATTTATCGGTCTCGGGGTGATGGGATTTCCCATGGCCGGGCATCTCAAGGAAAAGGGCGGGCATGACGTCACTGTCTATAATCGAACCGCTTCCAAGGCCGACGAGTGGGTGAAACGCTTCGGCGGAAGGACGGGTGCCACGCCTGCGGCAGCAGCCGAAGGCGCCGACTTCGTCTTCACCTGCGTCGGCAATGACGACGACTTGCGCTCCGTGACGGTTGCCGAAGGCGGTGTGCTCACCGGCATGAAGCCGGGCTCCATTCTCATCGACAACACCACCGCCAGCGCCGAGGTCGCCCGGGAACTTGAAGTCGCGGCAAGGGAAAAGGACGTCGGCTTCATCGACGCACCCGTTTCCGGCGGGCAGGCGGGTGCCGAGAATGGCGTCCTCACCGTGATGTGCGGCGGGGATCCGGCGGTCTTCGACAAGGCCAGGCCTGTGATCGACGCCTACGCGCGGATGGTCGGCCTCATGGGGCCGGTCGGCAGCGGCCAGCTCACCAAGATGATGAACCAGATCTGCATTGCCGGCGTCGTGCAGGGTGTTGCCGAGGCGATCCACTTCGGCAAACGCGCCGGCCTCGACATCGAGAAGGTCATCGAGGTCATCTCCAAGGGAGCGGCCGGCTCATGGCAGATGGAAAACCGCTACAAGACCATGAACGTCGGCAAGTACGACTTCGGCTTTGCCGTCGACTGGATGCGCAAGGACCTCGAGATCGTCTTGACCGAAGCACGCCGAAACGGCGCCACGCTGCCTCTGACGGCGCTCGTCGACCAGTTCTACGGCGACGTGCAGGCGATGGGTGGCAATCGATGGGACACATCCTCGTTGCTTGCGCGACTTGAAAAATGACGCTCGGGCCCGCCTCAAGCGCAGACGACATCGTGCGCCACCTGAAGTCGCTGCGCAACGAGGCGAACATTGCCGGCATGGCCCGATACGGCATCGACACCTCGACCGCCCTCGGCATCACCAACCCGCAGATGCAGAACATCGTCCGACAGGTGAAGCGCGACCACGCGCGGGCTCTCCTGCTCTGGCGAACCGGGCTGCGCGATGCGCGGATTGCGGGGATCCACACCGCCGCTACGCGCCTGCGGACGAGGGAGCAAGCCCGCG
>JAEYTV010000104.1 GCA_023433855.1 Pseudomonadota bacterium
ACAGCGCATGGCGGGTGGGCGGGGGGCGGTCCCTCGATCTTATGGAAACCGGCCATCTGATGGCGATCATCAACATCACGCCCGATTCGTTCTCAGACGGGGGGCGTTACGCGAATGTCGATGCAGCGGTTGTGCACGCGCTCGCCTGTGTGAACGACGGTGCTGCCATTCTGGACGTCGGCGGCGAATCGACCCGGCCCGGCGCGAGCGAAGTGACCGCCGCCGAAGAACAGGATCGCGTCCTCCCGGTGATCGAGCGGCTGGCCCGCGAGACTGACGCGCTGATCTCGATCGATACCTACCGCTCAGACACCGCCCGTCTGGCGATGGCCGCGGGGGCACACATCATCAACGACGTCCATGGCCTCCAGCGCGAGCCCGACATCGCAGACGTCGCCGCGCAGACGGGTGCGGGTCTCTGCGTCATGCACACGGGTAGGGGGCGCGACGCGGAGCGTCTGCCGGATCTCATTGCCGATGAGGTGCAGTTCTTCGAAAGGTCCTTGGCGATCGCGCGCAGTGCCGGTGTTCAGGATGCGGCCATCGTGCTTGATCCAGGTTTCGGCTTTGCCAAGAACCGCGACGAGGACATGGAGCTTATCGCCCGGTTCGGCGAACTGCGCAGGATTGGATTCCCGCTGCTGGCGGGCACGTCCCGAAAGCGCTTCATTGGTGCCGCGACCGGCCGCGACAGAGCGGATGAAAGGGATATTGGCACGGCCGTGACGACGGCGATGCTGCGACTTGCGGGGGCGGCCGTATTTCGCGTTCACAATGTCGCTGCCAACCGCGACGCGCTGCGGATGGCCGACGGGGTCCTGGCCGCGCGAGATCACCGGAAAGAAGCGGGCAACTGATGACTACCTACGCGATCACGCTCAAGAACTGTGCCTTCTATGCCCGCCACGGTGCGTTCGACGAGGAGGCCTCGCTGGGGCAGCGTTTCTTCGTGGACGTGGTGATGGATGTCGAGGCCAGCGAAGCGCTCGAAAACGATGACGTGGAAAGTACGGTCCACTATGGCATCGCCTATGAGATCGTCGAGCAGGTCGTAACCCGCACAAGGCGCAACCTGATCGAAGCCCTCGCCAAGGATATCGGCAAGGCTTTGTGTACGTGGTCGCCCCGGATCAAGCGCGCCGAGATCACCGTGCGAAAGCCGAGCGTTCCCATTCCCGGAATTCTTGACTACGTGGAGGTCTGCGTTGAGCATTTCGCCTGAACGCCGCAGCGAGGTTGCCTCGCTCGGTCTCGGCGGTAACATCGGTGATCCGCCGGCCGCCATTGCCGAGGCTCTCCGCCGGTTGGACGCTCGCGCCGACTGCCGGATCATCGCGGTTTCCAGGCTCTATTCGACACCGCCGTGGGGCAAGACGGACCAGGCCGATTTCTACAACTGCTGCGCGCTGGTGGAGACGACCCTCGAAGCTGAAGACCTGCTCGACGTCTGCCTCTCGATCGAACGCAGTATGAAGCGCGTGCGCGCCGAGCGCTGGGGGCCCCGCACCATTGACATCGATGTCCTGACCTATGGTGAGCGCGAAGACAGGACGGACAAACTGGAAGTGCCCCATCCCCGGATGACGGAGAGAGGGTTCGTCATGCTGCCGCTTGCCGACATAGCGCCGGACATGCTGGTAAGGGGGCGCACGGTCGCCGACTGGCAGCGCGGAACCAAGACGGACGGAATCACGGTCGTACAGGCGGATTCCGGCTGGTGGCGATCTACTTAGTGCCCCACCCGGACTTAGCGGATCGAGCCGACGGCGATCGAATCCATGTCGCGATCGAGCGTGAGGCCGATCACCGGCACCATCTGTTCGTCGACCTTCACCGAGATCGTGATGTTCATCTTGTTCTCGCCTCGCAGGCTGGCGACCATCGCGCCGTTCAGCTGCTTGCGGTTGATTCCCATGACGACCTTGTCGCCATTGACAGCCCCGGAGATGATGTCGAGACCCTTGCCTTCGGCGCCGTCGAGGAATTTTCCCGTGTAGCCGCGCCCCTTCTGCGTGATGACCGCGGACATGGGCTGCTGGAATACGCCCACGCGGCATGTGCCGTCGAGCTTGATCCCCACGTCTCCGTCCGGGGAGGGAAGGCCGGTCAGGTTGCAGTTGAACTTGGTGCCCTTGTATTTCCCTGCGACAATCTCGCCGGGACCTTTCCAGACGCCCGCCACCGACTCGAAGAAGACCTTGTCACCCGGCGCGGCTGCGGCATCCGGAGCTAACGCCGAGCTTGCTGCCAGGGTAAGGGCGGTAAACCCGCCGAGGAGCGAAAACAGGCGCGAGTACATGGACATCCCTCGACAAACATTAAATTTAGGGTGTCCTTAAAATAGGCCGGAATGGTTAACGAGTGGTATCCGCGAGGTGGCCGGAGAGGAGAAGCCTGCCTATTCGGCGTCCTGACGCCCCCCCATGCCGGCAATATCTCCGATGAAGTCGCCTATGCCGGGACGCCGGACGGCCCGGAACGGCAGCGGCCGGCAGAGGTCCATCGCAGCAATCCCGATGCGAGCCGTCAGCAGACCGTTGATGACACCTTCTCCGAGCCTCTTCGACAGCTTCGCCGCGAGACCATGCCCCAGGACCTGCTGGGCCAACCCGTCGCCGACGGCGATCGATCCGGTCACCGCCAGATGAGCGACCACGTCCCTCATCAAGCGGAGCAGGCCCAGAGTGCCCGGACGTCCACCGTAAAGTTCGGCCATGCCGCGAATCAGCCTGGAGACTTCGAAGAGGACATAAGCCAGATCGACCACCGCCCGCGGGCTGACCGCCGTGACGATCGAAACGCGCTTTGAAGAAGCGAGGATCAGGCCGCGGGCCTTGCGGTCGAGCGGAGCGAGAAGCTCGCGCTCGGCGAGTTCCAGAAGCTGTGGCCCGTCGATGATATCGTCCTTGGTGGCGTCAAGTAAGGCGCGGCCTCTGGCGGTCTCCGGATGGTGACTGAGGAGCTTTGATAGCCTCCCGACGGCGGCTCGAGAGGCCGCCGGACGCGGCGAGAGCATCGCCTCGGCTGCCTCGGTCCTGAGAGACTGAACGGCCGAAAGCCGCATCAGGCCGAAGATCTCGCGGCCGATCACCACAGTCATCCCGATCAGGGTCAGAGCAAGTGCGACAAGCGCCGCATACCCGAGCCAGTCTGCCCGGGTGAATAGGTCGCGGATCACCCCGTCGGCCCAGAGGCCGAAGGCCAGCGACAGAAATGTGCCGAAAGCTGCCATGGCGAGGTTGGCAAAGGAGAATTTCCGCCGCACCCGCGGCGTTGCAACCGGAACCGCCTCCGGGGCCAGTTCCGCTGGCGACAGGAAGGGATCCTGTTCGTCCGGCGTGACAACAATTCCGTCGTCGAAACTGCGCGGGCTGCGTTGAACGGAAGGCTGTGGCCCGGTCTCCGGTTCGTCCACGGTGAAGGAAGCCGGCCTGCGATTACTGTTCCCTTGGCGTTCTGGCGGTCTCATGCAAGACGGTCTCCGAACAGGAATTGCATGGCACGGTCGAGACGGATATGCGGAATAGAGAGTTTCAGGCCGCTGCTGGACTCTTCAAGGGCCGGGGGGCGGAAGCGGACCACATTGATCTCTGGCAGATCAGCGGGGGCGTGATCGAGACGCTGAAAAAACGCTTCAGGCTTCTCCGGTAAGTCTCCGGGAAATATGGCGGTCGTCTTCTTTCCATCGAAGTGTTCCCCGTTGATCGTTTCGCCCATCATGGGCGTTCCCACGATGACGGGCAGGAGATCGTTGCCGTCCCTGACTGTCGCCTCGCGGGTTGCCCGAACGGACGCGATCGCCATCACCTCCACGCCCGCTCCGGCCATTCCGATGCGCTGGATGGCCCGGTCCACCAGCCGGGCCGTCAGCCGTTCCAGTCGATCATGGCTTTCATGGTGAAGGTGGTCTGCCTTGGTCGCGGCAACCAGCACCATGTCGATCCTGCGGCCGACGATCGAGTAGAAGAAGCTGTTTCGGCCGGGG
>JAEYTV010000124.1 GCA_023433855.1 Pseudomonadota bacterium
CTGCGGGGAAGCTCACGATGGTTATTTCACGTCTGCACCGACAACGGAATCCCAGTTCTTGGTGATGGTTTCCTTTGCGGCAGCCTGCTCCTCGAGCGTCGGATAGTTGGGCTTTTCGTAGGATGCGGCCGGCGGCAGTGCGTCGAGCAGTTCCTTCGGGATCTTGTTGTTCTTGGCAAGATCGTTGAAGCGGATCGGATGGCAGTAGCCCTTCAACCAGCCGAGCTGGCCTTCATCCGAATAAAGGTGCTCCATCCAGAGTTTGGCAGCATTCGGGTGCGGCGCGAAGGCGGAAATCGCCTGCACATAGACCCCTGCGACAACCCCGTTTTCGGGAACGATGACTTCGTACGGCGGGTTGCCCTTGAGGCTCTCGCCCCAGGAAAGTGCATTATAGTCCCAGGCCACGATGATCGGCGTGGTACCCTGCGCAAAGGGTGCGGCCTTGCCGACGACAGGTACGAAGTTTCCGTTCTTGTTCAGCTCGGCAAAAAACTTCAGGCCTTCGTCGCCGGCCTTGGCCGCGTCACCCTTGGAAGCCGCGAGCCCTGCGGCGTAGACGCCCTGAACAGCCTGGTTCGCGGTGCGCGGATCGCCGGCAAGCGCGACCATATTGGCATAGTCGCTCTTCAGGAGATCGGGCCAATCCTTGGGCATATCACCCGTCACCAGATCCTTGTTCACAAGAAACGCAAGGACCCCGTAATAGTCGCCATACCAATAGCCTTCCGGATCCTTCGCTTCATCAGGGATCGTGTCCCAGGTCGAAACCTTGTAGGGCTGGATCAGGCCTTCAGCCTTCGCAGCAGGCCCGAAGGAAAGGCCTACATCGATGACATCCGGCGCCTGCGGGCCGGTATTGCCCTTGTTTGCCTTGATGGCTTCGATCTCGTCGCCCGAGCTGGCATCAGGATTGAGTTCATTCACCTCGATGCCGTATTTTTCCTTGAAGGTGGCGATGACCTCTCCATAGTTGCACCAGCTGTGCGGCAGGGCGATCGTGGTGAGAGTTCCCTCTTTCTTGGCTGCCGCGATCAGCTCGGCGCTCGGTTCTGCTGCTGCCAGCGTGGCTGAAGCCACGACTATGGCGGTGGTCGTGGAAAGAAGACGTTGGATCTTGTTTGGCACTGGGTCCTCCTGGGTGCGGGTCGTCTCGGGCGCCACTCGTAGAGCGCGTTCATGTATCGTATATGACAGTCCAACTTCTGCGCGGCGGCCTGCGAAACTGCTGATTTGCCACTGCATCCCGTCTCGCCTGATCAGTCAAAATTCGCTTTCTGGCCTGGACGGCGAAACAGCATCGAGCGCTCGAAGAGTTTCTCCAGAGAACTGATGCGCTCCCGTGTTTGCGCCCATGTGGCGCTCTGCACCGCCTCGATCAGCGCTTCCACCACGAAGAGGGTAACCACCGAGGAGTCCCAGGCAGACGGCGCTTCTATCCGGACCTTGAAGACGTACTGCGCGTATTTGGCAACAGGCGAAGCCCAGACGTCGGTGAACAAGATGATGGCAACGCCGTTTGCCTTCGCGGCTTCCGCCAGCGTTGCCATCTCCTGCTCGTAGCGTCGGATATCGAAGATGACGAGCACGTCGCGCGCGTTCATATTGAGCACGTGCTGCGGCCAGGAACTGGCGTTGTTAGAGATGAGGGTGGTTTTCGAGCGGATCACCTGCATATGGGTGAAGAAATACTCCGCCAGAGCGCCTGTGATGCGTCCTCCGACGAAGTAGACGCTCCGCTCGGGATCCCCAAGCAGGGCGGCTGCATCCTCGAAAGTCCGGGTGTCCAGTTCGGACAAGGTGTCCCTGAGATTGGCGGTGATCGCGTCGGCGAACCGGTTCAGAATGTGGGTCCCGGGTGCATTCAGGGCCCACCGGTCATGCTTGGCGATCGGATTGGAAATCGTTTCTTCCAGTTCGTGATGCAAGCGCGCCTGGAATTCAGGATATCCCTTGTAGCCGAGCTTCTGTACCATCCGAGCGACGGTCGGGGTGGAGACACCCGCACTTTCCGCAATGGTGGTGATGCTGCCGAGTCCCGACACCGGGTAATTCTCCAATATCCTGTCGGCCAGCTGTTTTTCCGCACGCGTCAGGCCGTCGTATCGTACGCGGATGACATCTGACACAGTACGGGCTGGTGCTGGCACTAAGCTGTTCCCTCCGGTCTCCGCCGGTTGGCCCGATTTAACGCTGCTTTCGTTTATCGAGTCAATGGAGGTCATGAAGAGAAATTTTCAGAACTGCATTGACGAGAAGGCGCAGATGAAGAATTCTCTTCTTCATCTTTACTAATCGGTCTTGGTCGTCATGCGGGCAGAGACGCAGTTTTTCACGGAAGCGGACGGTGATCCTGTGGCGGTCGAAAATGCCGACGCCACAGGCGACTTTCTGCTCGTCTGCGAGCATGCCTCACGCAGGCTGCCGGAGAGATATGGCACGCTCGGTCTGTCGGAGGACGCACTTTCTTCGCATATCGCCTGGGACCCAGGGGCGCTTGCTGTCGCCAGACGCATGTCGCGGCAACTCAAGGCACCCCTGATCTCGCAGCGGTTCTCACGCCTGATCTACGACTGCAACCGCCCGCCGGAATCCCCTGCGGCGATCCGTGACGTCAGCGAGATCTTCCGTATTCCCGGGAACGAACACCTGTCAGAGGCGGAACGGTCCTTGCGGACCACGTCGCTCTACATGCCCTTCCAAGGACGCATTCGCGACGAGATAACAAGACGGAGCAGGGCGGGACGGCGGACGGTCCTGGTGACGGTTCACAGTTTCACACCAGTCTATTTCGGCAAGGAGCGCTCCGTGGAGATCGGCATCCTTCATGACGCCGACAGCAGGCTTGCAGATGCCATGCTGGCCTCTGCAGGGACTGGGGCCTATCGGGTCGAGCGCAACGAACCCTATGGACCGGCGGATGGCGTCACGCACACGCTGGAACTCCATGCTTTGCCCGCCGGGCTTTTGAACGCGATGATCGAAATCCGCAACGATCTCATCGCCGACGATGCCGGCCAAGATGCTGCTGCCGAGTTCCTGAGCGGCTTGCTGCGGAAGGCGCTTGAAATGTTGGGACCGGAATCCAACGAACATTGAACGGAATACGCCGACACCGACAAAAGCGGGCGGCCGGGAACATGTCAACTGGGGGCAGAGCCAGGTCTGGCGCCACTGCCCATTCTTGATCAGGAGAGAAGGGCATGGAGAGTTCAACGTCAGGCGTCAGCTACAAGAGAACGGACGCATCCTATTTCGAACGGAGAGGCCTCTCGCGCTATGCGGGGGTCTGGTCGCTTTGGGCCCTTGGGGTCGGAGCGGTTATCTCCGGCCACTTCTCTGGTTGGAACTTCGGTTTCGCCACCGGGGGCTGGGGTGGTATGCTGGTGGCGGGAATGATCATAGCCGTCATGTATCTCGGGCTCACGTTTTCCATCGCCGAGATGAGCCCGGCGCTGCCCCATACCGGCGCAGCTTATTCGTTTGCCCGTACAGCAATGGGCCCCTGGGGCGGGTTCATCACCGGTCTTTGCGAAAACGTCGAGTACGTTCTGACGCCAGCGGTCATCGTTACCTTCATAACCGCCTATGTGAACTCGATCCTGGGACTTGATCCCGCATATTCACCGCTCCTGTGGATCTTGTTCTATCTCATCTTCCTGGCGCTCAACATCTTCGGCCTGGAATTGTCGTTCAAGGTGACATTGGTGATCACGCTGATCTCCCTTGGAGTCCTCGTGTTCTTCTGGATCAGTGCCATCCCGAACATGGACTTCTCCCGTTGGGCGCTCAACATCGGTGTTGGTCCGGACGGGGCGGCGATCGAACTGCCGGAGGGCAACGGCGAATGGTTTCCGTTCGGCTTTTCGGGCGTGCTTGCCACCCTGCCGTTCGCCGTCTGGCTGTTCCTGGCAATCGAGCAACTGCCGCTTGCGGCGGAAGAATCGGTCGATCCGAAGCGAGACATGCCCCGCGGGATCATCCTTGGGATCATCACCCTGATGGTTTCGGCCTTCATGATCGTGCTGCTCAATCCGTCGCTTCCGGGTGTGGGCGCGTTCAGCCTGGGAACTTCGCTCGAGCCTCTGCTCGACGGTTTCAAGGGAATCTACGGGGACGGCGGAGTGGTGATCCTGGGGCTTGTCGCTCTCACGGGCCTGATCGCGAGCTTCCATACGATCCTCTATGCGCAGGGCCGGCAGGTCTATTCGTTGTCGCGCGCCGGCTATTTTCCCACCGCTCTTTCGATCACCCACCGCGCATACAAAACGCCGTACCTGGCGATGATCGCCGGCGCCCTCATGGGTCTAGCTGTAATGCTGGTGATATGGTTCGCACTCGGGGCGGAGCAGGGTGGAAGCGCGATCGGCAGTGTCCTTCTCAACATGGCAGTGTTTGGGGCGATGTTCTCCTACATCATGCAGGCAATTTCCTTTATCATGCTGCGGAGGAACCTTCCCCACATCGAGCGTCCGTTCCGGTCGCCGCTCGGTATTCCCGGCGCGGCGTTGACGAT
>JAEYTV010000134.1 GCA_023433855.1 Pseudomonadota bacterium
CCCCCAGGAGATCAATGTGCCCCAGATTCCCTTGGGCAGATAAAGGACGAAGAGGATGAAGATGATGCCGACGATGAGTTGCCAGTTGGATGTCCATAGCGAGAAGATGTCTTCCATGGAAAGGAAAGCGAGCGCACCCACGAACGGGCCAAAGAAGCTCCCCGCGCCGCCCAGCAGGGTCATCATCACGATGAGGCCGGAGGTGTGGTAGTGCAGCGAATCGAGAGGCACGATCGACAGGTGCATGGCGGAGAGCGTTCCCGCCAATCCGCAAAGAACGCCCGACAGGACAAAGGACAGAAGCTTGGTTCGCTCGACATTGTAGCCACAGGCGCGCGCACGGGTTTCGTTCTCGCGGATCGCTTCGATGACGGCCCCGAACGGTGAGTTGAGGACCCTCGATACGAACCAGAGCGCCAGCGCCACGACGACCATGATGGCGTAGTATTTCACCAGGGGATCCAGAAAGTTGAGCGAAAACCCGGGGAAGGTGAGCGTACTGACGGTGAAGCCTCGCAGACCGTTCTCACCACCGGTCCAGGAAGATGCCTGAAGTGCGGTGTAGTAGACCAGTTGTGACAGGGCGAGCGTGACCATGGAAAAATAGATGCCACGCGTCCGTATGGCGAGGACGCCCATGACCACGGAGAGCAGTCCGGCCACCAGAACGCCTATCAGCATCGCGAGGAACCAGTTCACTCCGAACATGCCGATGGCAATGCCCGTGGCATAGGCGCCAGCCCCGAAAAACGCGGCATGACCGAAGGACAGCAGACCCGTGTAGCCAAACAGGAGATTGTACCCCACGGCGACAAGTCCGTAGATAAGCACGTTCACGGCCAGGGCCTGGGACGGGAGCACCCACGGCAGGATGCACAATGCGATAATAGAAAGAAGCACCCTGCTGCGGCTTGCATTGGTAAAGACGGATGCGAGGACGCTGTGGGAGGTGCCGGGGGCAAGTTCCACGTTTCGGACGACTGACATTGTCACCTCATCAAAGTCCGGGCGCCGCGCGACCATAAAGGCCGTTCGGACGTACCAGGAGGATAAGCGCCATCAGCGCGAACATGACGATCGTCGCCATTTCGGGAGCAAACAACGAGGTCATGCTGACCGCCACTCCGACGACCAGGCCGGCGACGACTGCGCCTGCCAGTGAACCCATGCCTCCGATGACAGTGACTACGAAGGCTTCTGCCAGGACAAGCGTGCCCATCTCGGGGCTGACGTTGCGCATCGGAGCGGCAAGCACGCCGCCGAGTGCAGTAATGCCGACCCCGATGCCGAAGACAACGAGCCACAGCTTGTTGATGTCGACGCCGAGGACCCGCATGATCAGCGGATCGGCGGAGCCTGCACGAACGATCAGGCCGAACTTCGTCTTTTCCAGTCCGATCCAGAGCAGCAGCAAGACCGTCACCACCACCCCGATGACGAAGAGCCGGTAAAGCGGGAAGAAACCGATTCCCAGGTTGACCACGCCGCGAAGGGCCGCTGGTGTCGAGAAGGGAATCCCGTCCGTGCCGAAGAGAATGCGCACCGCCTCGACCAGCACATAGCCGAGACCGAACGTCAGAAGCAGGGGATCGTCGGGCGAGCGACCGTAAAGAGGACGGATGAGGAAGCGCTCGATGAGCATGCCGAACAGGCCGATGAGAATCGGCGCCAGCAGGAGAGCCCACCAGAAGCTCCCCGTCAGCCCCGCCACATAAAGCCCGGCATAGGCGCCCACCATGAACAACGCGCCATGCGCAAAGTTCACGATGCCCAGCATGCCGAAGATGATCGACAAGCCGAGCGCAACCATGATCAGCACCGCGCCGAGGGCGAGACCCGAAAACAGCTGCATTGCAAAGAGTTGGACCGTCATAACCTCATCCGTTCCAAGATTCAGCTCTTGAAGCCGAGTTCAGAGCAGCTTCGCAGAACGCTCTCGGACGCTGGCTCATTGGCGACGATCTTGAAGAGATCGACGTCTGACGCCATGTCCGCCTTGGACTTTGATTCAAGCACCAGGACGGATTGCACCGACTGATGGTCACATTTGCGATAGGATTGTTCCCCCTTCGCGACGTCGTATTTCAGCGCTTCCAGCGCAGCGATAACCTTGTCGGTCTCCGTTCCCCCGGCCTTTTCGATGGCCATCAGCAGGGAGGCGACACCCGTATAGCCGTAGGCGCCGTAGTCGGTTGGTATCGCGCCGCCATATTCAGCGCGGAAGGCATCGTTGAACGCCTTGGCCGATGGCACTGTCTCTTCGAGGCCCCAATAGTAGTTCGCTCCGCCAACCACGCCTTCGAAGACTTCCGGATCAACCGCCAGGCGCTGATTGTGCAGAAGCACCGGAACGACGATCTTCATCATGTCCTTGACGCCGAAATCAACGGCCTGCTTGATGGAGTTCGCCTGATCACGTCCGAAATTGCAGATGCAGAGGATGTCCGCGCCCGAAGACAGGATCGTCGGGAGGAAGGTCGAATAGTCGGCAGCCCCGAACGGGTGCAGGATTTCGCTTACGGTTTCTGCGCCGATCGCTTCTGCGGCACGTTTGAAACCAGTTAGCATCTCGTGTCCATACGCGTAGTCCGCGACCAGATAGGCGACTTTAGAGCCTTTCTGGAAGCTATGCTTCGCTACCACCGCCGTCGTCATCGTCGGGTTGAGTGCTTCATGGAATGTATAGGGGCTGAAGTCCTTGATCTCGTTGATTGTGTCGGACTGACTGATAGAGATGTAAAGCACGTTGCGGGCGCGGGTGACTTCGTTGACCGCCAGTTGCACCGCACTCGAGAGCGCACCAACAACCGCGTGGACCCGATCTTTCTCTATCAGTTCCAGCGTGCGAGTGGCTGCCTCGCCGGCGTTCAGCTTGTCGTCGCGAACCAGAAGCTCGATCTTGCGCCCGGAGATCCCTCCCTTCTCGTTCGCAAGTTTGACGGCAAGCTGCGCGCTGCGCACCTGGTCGTTGGCTTCTGCGGCGAACGGGCCGGTCAGCGGCGTCGGGAACCCGATTCGGATCGTCTCCTGCTGCGCGCGTGCAATCCACGGCATGGAAAGGGCGCCGGCAGTGCCGGCAAGCCCCAGAAGTGCCGCACGGCGGCTCATTTCTCGCGAGAATAACTTGCCTTCGGTCATATTGTCCTCCTCCTCCTGGACATAGGTCTGATCATATTGTCCCGAGCGCTCGCAAGATCCGTGCAGGCGTCATCGGTATCTGCGTCAGTGTGGCTCCATAGCTTGAGAGCGCATCATTCACTGCATTCATCGCGGCAGCCGAAGCAGCTGCAGTGCCGGCCTCGCCCACTCCCTTTGCACCGAGTTCAGTGTCGGCCGTCGGGGTTTCGACATGTGCGATTTCAATATCGGGCATTTCGCAGGCCATCGGCACCAGGTAATCGGCCAGCGATCCGTTGGTCAGCTGCCCTTCTTCGTTGTACAGGCACTCCTCAAAGAAGGCCGCACCCAACCCCTGGACGACGCCTCCGCGAATCTGCTCGTCGACGAGCAGCGGATTGATGATCCTGCCGCAGTCTTCAACCACCCAGTGCTTCAGGATCTTCACGAATCCGGTCTCGATATCGACCTCCACGAGGGAGCCTTGAGCGCCGTTGGTAAAGGCGAAGGGGTATCCCTGCGGGGCATAATGATGGACGACCGAAAGCTGCGCCTGAGTACCGGGTGGCAGTGTGTCGGAGCGGAAGAAGGCGATACGGGCAACTTCGGCCAGGCTGATACGCGGCTGGAAGGTTGCCGCATCCACGACCCATCCGGCACTCATGTCGAGCTCATCCGGCTGGGCTTGCAGGATCGCGCTGGCGACTGCGACCACGTTTTTCTTGAGCTTGCGCGCCGCCTGAAGCGCGGTTTCCCCTCCGATCCCGGCGCCGCGGCAAGCCCAGGTGGCCCCGCCATGCGGCGTCGTGTCGGTATCGCCGGTCATCACGCGCACTGCGGACCGGTCGACCCCGAGATGTTCTGCCACGATCTGTCCGATGATGGTCTCGGTTCCCTGCCCCTGCTCGGTGACCGAAATCGAACAATGCACTTCGCCGGAAGGTGTCAGCTTCACGATGGCGCCGTCCTGAGCCGAGATGCGTGCGCCGCCGACGCCATAGAATGCCGGGCTAGGGTTGGTGATCTCGACGAAAAGCGCGATCCCTATGCCTCGTATCACTCCTGCCTTGCGCAGTTCCGCCTGCTCGGCCCGGAGCGCGTCGTAATTCATCAGCGACCGCAAGCGTACCAGACATGCTTCGTGGGAGAGTTTCTCAAACCGATAGCCTGTGGGTGAGGTTCTCGGGTAGCTGTCGTCTGGAATGATGTTCCGTGCCCGAAAATCGAAAGGATCCATCCCGAGTTCCCGAGCAGCACGATCCATGAGGCACTCCGTCACGGCACAGGCGATCGGGTGGCCCACGGCACGATACTGGCTGGTCTGCACCTTGTTCTGGAAAACTACGGAGAGCTTGGCCCGGTACGAGTCGAAATCGTAAGGCGCGCCAATCAGCCGAATGACCTGGTTGCCTTCCACCGCGCTGGTGCGGGGATAACTGGAAAACGAGCCGATCGCGGTTACGTCATCGACGTCCATGCCACAGACCCTCCCGTCCTTCCCAACGGCGAGCCGGGCCGTAACACGATGGTCGCGGGCATGGATATCCGAGACGAAAGACTCCATTCGGTCGGCGACGTATTTCACCGGGCGGCCAAGCAGGATCGAGGCGCCTACAACTGCCATCTCCTCGTTATAGACATGCAATTTCATCCCGAACGAACCGCCTATGTCGGGTGCGATAATCCGAACGTTGCCTTCCGGGATCCCGAAGTGCCGGGAATACACATCCTGGAACTGGTAAGGGGTCTGCGTTGCGTGGTGCGCCGTCAGCCGGTTCTCGGCCTGGTCGAAGTCCGCGACGATTGCTCGCGGTTCGAGCGTGACCGCCGTGTGGCGCCCGAAGGTGAAGCGTTCTTCGACTGAAAGCATCGCTGTCGCGAAGGCCTCGTCCACACCGCCGCTATCGAGCTTCGCGCCGAAACAAAGGTTGTTCTCAAGGTCCTCCGAGATGGCTGGCCTGGAAAGTGCTTCCACAGGATCGGCAAGCACCGGCAGGTCGTCGATTTCCAGTTCTACGAGTTCTGCAGCGTCCTCGGCGACAGCCCTCGTGTCTGCGACAATCAGGACGACCGGCTGGCCCGACCAGGTAACCTTGTCGACCGGGAGCGGCAGTTGGGGCAGCGACTTCATGCCCGCGAAATGCTCCAGGGTACCGGTCCAGGCGGTGCAGATTGCCGCAAGGTCACTACCGGTAAAGATGGCGCGGACGCCGGCAACTGTTCTCGCCTGCTCGACATTGATCGAGACGATCCTGCCGTGTGCATACGGGCTGCGAACGAAGGCGGCGTGCAGCATGCGAGGCAAGACAAGGTCCGTGACATATCGGCCCCTACCGTCCAGCAGGCGCTTGGCATTGGGACGCGATACGGAGCGGCCGATATAACTGTTCGGCCTGTCGAGAGACCCGGCAAGAACCTTCATGCCTCTTCCCCTTGCGTCGTCCGCTGGCGTTGCTTGGCTGTCTGCTCGACGGCGTCGACGATCGCCTCGTAGCCAGTGCAGCGACAGTAGTTTCCCGACAGCGCGTCGCGAATCTCATCGCGGCTCGGGACCTCGGCCGAGGTGAGAATGCCATAGGCACTCATCAGCATGCCGGGGGTGCAGAAGCCGCATTGCAGGGCATTCCGTTCATGGAATGTCGCCTGGAGGTCGGCAATCACCTTGCGGCTCGTCAGGCCCTCGATCGTTTCCACGGCACAGCCGTCCGCCTGGACGGCGAACATCAGGCAAGCATGGACCGGGCGGTCATCAAGAAGCACAAGGCAAGCGCCGCACACACCCATCTCGCAGCCCAGATGCGTCCCCGTCAGCTGCTGGTCCTGCCGGAGGAAATCGGCAAGCGTCGTCCGAGGTGAGACGAGAGCCTCGACCGCATCGCCGTTGATGGTCAAAGAAACCGCTGTCTTTTCGCTCATTCCTCGCTCCCCAGGCGGCCGAGCAGGCGGCCAAGCAGTACGCGCGCAAGATGCATGCGCATGGCGGCGGGCGTATGCTCGTCGCCGGGGGGATCCAGATCGAGGGCAAGCATGTCCTGGGCCTGGCGAATTGTTTCGCTCGTCAACCGTTTGCCGTTCAGCATGTCCTCGACATGGCCCGGCCTGACGGGAGTGGACCCGACCGAAAAGAAGGCGAGACGGACACGCTGTACGAGATCACCATCGACTACCGCGTCGAGGCCAGCACCGACGACTGCATAGTCGCCCCGACGCCGCGCCATCTCGTCGAACACCACTCGCGATCGCTCCTCCGCGATCGGGACAAAGACAGCGGTGATGATTTCGCCGGGCTGTAATGCGGTTTCATATAGGTCGAGGAAGAAGTCGCGGGCTTCCACATGTCGGCTGCCTTCAGAGGACGCTATCTCGATGGTTGCGTCGAGCGCGAGAACCATGGCCGGAAATTCCGCTGCCGGATCGGCCAGCGCAAGGCTGCCGCCGAAAGTTCCCTTGTTGCGGATGGCCGGATGGGCAACGAACGGCGCAGCCGCCGCGAGAAGGGGCGCATGCTGCCGAACGAGAGGCGAGGACAATATCTCGCAATGGCGCGTGGCGGCGCCGATCCGCAGCCTTTCCCCGTCCAGCCGAACCCCACGCAACTCATCAAGGCGCGCTATGTCGATCAGCAGTGCCGGTGCCTGCAACCGCAACGCCAGTGCGGGAACAAGGCTCTGCCCCCCAGCGATAAAACATGCGTCGTCGCCGCACGCGGCAAATGACTGCAGCGCTTCCCCCACCGTCCGTGGACGAATGTAATCGAAAGCTCTCGCCTTCACTCTTCTCCTCCCAATGGCCCCGTTTTGTGACCATATGGTTACAATATTGGGGCTGGAGCGAGGTGGTCAAGCGAAATTACCATTTGGTCTCAAATTAATTACCGCTTGGTCTCAAACTTGTGCTGCGCTATCGCTGTGAAGCGCGAAGAACCACATGGGGACAGAACATCCATGGAAGATCAGACCTGCGACGATGGAGCCTACGGGGAGGGCAAGGAAGCCATTCGTCCCCGCCGCTACATGCCGGCAGTCAAGCGGGAACAGTTTATCCTCGAAGAGGCCGTCCGCTTTTTCGCGGAACACGGCTTCGAAGGTCAGACGCGCGAACTGGCTAAACGGATCGGCATCACCCACTCCGCCATCTACCGGCACTTTCCCAGCAAGGAGGCGCTTATCGAGCGGGTCTACGAGCACGTCTATCTCAGCCGGTGGGATGACACATGGGCGGACCTGATCATCGATCGTACACGGCCAGTCGAAAGCAGGCTGACCGACTTTTACTTGCAATATGTCGCCCGCGTCTTCCACTATGACTGGGTGCGGATATTCGTGTTCTCGGGGCTGAAGACGTTCGACATCACGACACGTTATCTCGACATCGTCCGCCGCCAGATCATTGAACCGGCGTGCCTCGAATTGCGTTACGAACTTGGATTGCCGGGCGTCGAGGAGGTGCCGCTTTCCGAGCGCGAGATGGAGCTTTTGTGGGGGCTCCACGGACGGATCTTCTATCTGGCGATTCGCCGCTTCGTTTACGGGACGCCTACTCCCTCATCCCTGGACGACATCGTTCGCGACGGCGTGAAGAGCTTCATGGTAGGGGGACCGGTCGTGGCAAGATCGATCGTTGAATCGATCCCCTCCTGACCGGCAGGCGTCACTCGTCTCTCCCGCTCGCCTGTGCAGCACCTCCCTCACTCAAGAGCCTGCGCCACCGGTAAAGCAGATTGGGCGCAACGCCATGGCGGCGAACGGTGGACGATACCGTCTCGCCGGGTTCGAAACTCTGCTCGATGATTGTCAGCTTCTGCTCGGCTGCCCACCGCCTGCGGCGAACATCACCCGTCAGCAATTCGACCTGCCGATACTCATTAGACATAAGCCTGTCCTCAAGCCTGCGCTTGAGCCTTTCTGCTTATGCCGACTGTCCGGTCGAAACCGGGAGCAGTTCAACGGATTGATCAGGCTGGTGGCGTAAGTTGCAATAACTACAACAATCTTGAATTACCCGGCGCAAAATATAGAAATCAAGACGGTGAATATTAAGGTAATCCTTGTGATGGAGACAGCATGGACAACACATTCCCAGACGACGAAATTGGTGATGTTCTTCGTCATATGAAGGAAACGGGTGATGATCTGTCCGCTCCGCGGGAGGTAGATTTTTCAGTTGTTTTTCCAGATGAGGCTTCAGCTCAAAGCTTCATTGGAATAATCAAGGCGCATTTCGACAAGACACGATACTCCGAAACGCAGACTTCACACCCGCCAGCATGGGACGTAACTGCAACCCGATTTATGAGCGTGTCTCATCAGGAAATTACAAATACGGAACAGTTATTGAAGGACGCCGCCGCTGAGTTTGGCGGAGAGAATGATGGTTGGGGCTGCTTTAATGTGATGAAATCATAGAGGCGAAATTACCTCTGTCGCTCATCCTTTGGCGGCTTTTCTCTCCCTTTCCGCGTCCCTCTGCCGAGCAGGTTATCGCGCTGCTCGGCAGAGGGATGATGACGAACTGCCTTCATACTGCCGCTGCGTATCCTGACCGTCTCTGGTTCTCCTGCCTGCGGATGGTAGAAGAGATGCCGCTGGAGCGCAGTGTCGCGGTCTCCTATGAAACGATCAGGTGGCGGGCGATGAAGTTTGGCTGTCTATGCCGACACTTGTGGCGAAAGGCGCCGAGCCCTAAGGACGTGTGGCATCTGGACGAGGTGGTCGTTGTCCAAGCTCGCCACAACACCAAAGCGGCTAAGCGTCTGCTGAGCAGACTGATGAAGAATCAGGGTGCCTGCCAAAGCGGATCATCACCGACAAGCTCCGCTCATATGGTGGCACGGCGGCCGTTGATGCCAACCGTCGAGCACCGCTCGCACAGGGGGTTGAACAACCGCGTCGAGAACTCGCACCTTCCTTTGCGAAAACGGGAGGGGTCATGCAGCGGTTCCGTTCGCCGGGAGCGCTGCAACGCTTCGCCGCTGCGCGTCGCAGCCACTCCGCAACCTCTTCGTCGCGCCCGGCCAGCTTTCGACCTTCACCTGCATCCCCTTGCAGCGATGGCACATTGGAAGGCCATTACCGGGCCAGCGGCCTGATCAAGATGGGCGTCCCCAAGAAGACCGTCTCCTAAGTTAACCTGACATCACACCGATCGGGTGAACCGCCATTGCCAGGCCGCTGCGCGTCGCAGCCGCTTCCAACTTTCGCGACGAGAATGGGCGAAGCCTCTCCGCCCGCCACCTGATCGTTTCACAGGAGGCCGCGGCACCGCGCTCCAGCAGCATCTCTTCTACCATCCGCAGGCTTAACGGGAACCGGACGTAGAGCCAGACCGCGTGGGCGATCACAGAAGGCGGGAAGCGATGGCGTTTGTAGCTGACAGGTCCGCATTTCATCAGGGCGGCATAGCCGCAAAAACCTCACCCCTAGTTAACCTGACATCACCCCTAGAGGTCCTTCGGACGCATCTTCGCGTAAGCCAGAAACGCCCTTACAGCGCCGGATGTCTCCCCCCTCCGGGAAAGTAGCACGAGATCAGCCTTTTCGTTTGTCTCCTGCAACGCCCGGTACTCCAGCCCGGGAAGCGCTACGGCTTTCAGCGGCTCAGGGACAAGGGCCAGGCCCAGTCCTGCCGAAGCCATGGTTAAGACCGTAAGCGTATTGCCGAGTGAATGAGACACTCTCGGTTCCTTCCCCAAAAGCCGGCGAAGGAGATCAAGCTGAGCCTGTTCAGCACCGTGAGCAGCGTAAACGACGAAAGTCTCATCGAGCAAATCAGCTTTCAGGACGGATGAACGCCTCGCCAGGGCATGGTCACCGCTCATGGCGACCACCCAGGGCCAAGTACCGATCCGCTCCGCGGCAACATCCCCGTGGAAGGAGATGTCGAACGTCGGACAGTAGCCGGCATCTAGCTCCCCCGCCAGGACTGCCTCCGCCTGTTGTTGGGGCGACGCCTCCCGCAGGGTGATGCCGACGTTGGGATGTTGGCGATGAAAACCACGCAGATCGTCAGTCAGCTTTCCAACGAATGAAGCGTTGCCCGAAAATCCGATGCGGACCGAACCGATCTCGCCGCGGGCGGATTGCTGCGCGAGTTCTTTGGCCCGATCGGCTTGTTTCAACGTTCGTCGGGCCTCCTCGAGGAATATAGCGCCAGCTTCAGTAAGCGCGACGTGGCGGCTCGTGCGGGTGAGCAACTTCGTGCCCAGTTCCTCTTCAAGGGACCGGATCTGCATGGTCAGAGCGGGCTGAACAATGTGAACTCTCTCCGCAGCTCGTCCGAAGTGACCCTCCTCTGCGACAGCAACAAAGTATCGTAAGTGACGAAGCTCCATAAGATTGATCAGTCCATCTGATAGCCCGATCATATCAATATATTTGGCTGATCGACATCTGTCATTCATCCTCCTGCTTGTGAGTTGATAGAGACAGGAGAAGGCAATGACGGAGCCAGCACGCATTGATGTCCACCAGCATGTCGTTCCGCCATTCTGGGCAGATCAACTCCCGGCCAATGGCGGGGATCCGTCTGGCTGGTATAACCCAAAATGGAGCCCGGAAAGCGCGATCGAGTTCATGGACTCTCAGGCAATAGCAACGGGAATCCTGTCGTTGACTGCGCCGAGTGTGGTCGGGTGGGCGCAACTGCAGCGTCGCGATATGGCGCGGCAAGTGAACGAATATACCGCAGGCCTGGTGGCGCAGCATCCAGGCCGCTTTGGAAATTTCGCGACCCTGCCACTCCCCGACTTGGATGGTGCGTTGGCGGAGATCGACCATTCCTTGGAAGAACTCGCAGCGGACGGCGTGATCCTCCTGAGCAATTATGACGACAAATATCTCGGCGACGAGAAGTTCGATCCTGTTTGGGCTGAACTCGACCGGCGGGCTGCGGTAGTCTTCATTCACCCCGGCAAACCGGCAATACCGACATTGACGGGCGTTCCCGGCCCGATTGTGGACTACCCCTTCGATACGACCCGAACTGCGGTCCACATGGTGTTGAATGGCGTGATGGGCCGATACAGGCGCGTGAGGGTCATCCTCTCACATGCAGGCGGCTTCCTGCCCTACGCTGCACAGCGCTTTGCTGAACTTGCCCCTCATGTCCGACCAGATGCTCCGACGAGGGAAGAGTTGCTTGAGGCGTTCCGCCGCTTCTATTTCGACACGGCGCTGTCAAGCCCGACGGCCCTGCCGACACTGCAGGCATTCACTGGCTCGGACCGAGTGCTCTACGGCAGCGACTACCCCTACGCTCCAGCTTCAGTCGGGGCATCTTTCACGCAGAACCTCGATAGGTACGAGGGGTTCACCGAAGTCGAACGCGTTGCTGTCAATCACGGCAACGGCCGGCGCCTCTTTAAGCGCTTGTGAACGGCGGAGACGGAAAGAACCGTGGCTGGCGACGCACCGGCATAAACTGCTGACGCATACAATGACCGTTCAGGCTCGCGGTGCTGAAGAAATGCCGATCGCCTCAGCTCCGCAGCATCTGGTTCCGTCATCCAGACGGTTCGGCTAACGCCGGAGGATCTAGAGTGCCCCAACGAGAACTCGTTACCATTTACGTTAGTTATGTTGGCCCACCAACCGCTCGTTTCGACCGAAGCTACTACGTTACCAGGCATTTGCCGCTCGTGATGGATGTTTGGGGACCGCTTGGGTTATTGAAGGCGACGGCGTTTTTTCCCGAGGCCGAAGCCGAGGAAAGACAAGACCATCCCACCGCCACCCTTGTCATATGCGAATGCGTCTTCCGTGATGAAGCCGCAGTGGACGCCGCGTTTGCGAGCACGGCGACGCCCCAGGTTGTGGCGGATGTTTCGGCTTTCACCGATCTCGACCCTCAGCGGACGAGATCGCTCCCTATGAAATAACCACACACGTTTGAATGGGTAAGCAAATGACACGAGTTGAAAATGCCTTTTCGCCCTGGGCCTCAAAACCTGCCCGCACCGTCAAACGCGGGCATTTCTGGATCGCCGGAGACCGTGCCTCAATCGATGGGCAGACTTATCAAAGAGGCCCGATGTTCGTTGAGTGGGAAGCACCCGAGCAGATCACTCAAGCTTTTCCAATTGTACTCATGCATGGAGGGGGGTTTCAGAGCACGGAGTGGTTCGACACTCCGGATGGGCGCCCGGGCTGGGCGCAACGGTTCGTCGAGACCGGATATGCAGTCCTAGCAGTCGACAGACCCGGCCATGGACGCTCGCCCTTCCACACGAGCACGATGGGCGGAATGACGCCGCCGTTCTCCTATGAACACGGGCGCGAGATCTATATCCCCGAGTCGAGGATCGCCGACCATACGCAATGGCCTTTTGCCCGCGACGACGAGGCGGCGATGGACAGCTTCATCGCTGGATACGGTCCTATGCCGGAAGACCTCGCCAACTCGGAAGAAATGGATGCCGATCGCACAGCGCGTCTGCTCGACATAATCGGGCCGGCGATCCTGATCACTCATTCTGCCTCCGGACCCTCAGGGTGGTTGATCGCCGACCGTCGTCCTGGGCTGGTCAAGGCGATTGTTTCGGTCGAGCCCATGGGCCCACCGTTTGCCGACATACCAAATATCGGATCGTTGGCCTGGGGCCTCGCCGCCTGTCCACTGACCTTCAATCCACCGCTCGACACACCGGAGGCAGTTCACGCCGCTGACCCGGCGGATCACAGGCTGACCAACCTTCAGGGCTTGCCAATCCTCGTAGTCACCGGCGGCGCGTCAGACTTCGAACCCGCAAGTCCACCGGCGGTGGCGCGCCTCAATGCTGGAGGTGCCGCAGCGCAGCTGATGCACCTCCCAGACTATGGCATTCACGGCAATGGCCATGGCTTGATATATGAAAAGAACTCGGATGAGGCACTTCAACCCGTCCTGGCGTGGCTTTCTACTATCGCTGCGCAGCAAGAATGGAGACCATGATCATGAGGATTGGATTTATCGGACTTGGGAGCATGGGGCGAGGCATGGCCTCTAATCTCGCCAAAGCAGGACATGACGTCCTGGCATGGAATAGATCCCCGTTGGGCGCCGAAACAATCGCGCCAATCAAGCTGGTAAAAACCGCTCTGGAGGCCCTTCAGGCCGAGGTCGTTTTCACCATGCTCTCGGACGATGCGGCAATCCGAGACGTTCTCTTGTCTCCCGGCCTTCTGGCCGGGGGACGGCCTGGCCTGACTCAGGTGATGACGGCGACCATCTCTCCGGAATTCGCGCAGGAGCTTGCCGAAAGGCACGAGAGCCTTGGATTTTCTTACGTGGCCGCCCCCGTATTCGGCACGCCCGACGTTGCGGCCGCGGGTAATCTTAACATCATGGCTGCCGGAAAGCCTGATGCGATAGCCCGCATAAACCCATTGCTGGATATCCTTGGCAAGCGAACCTTCATCATGGGGGACCGGCCCGCCCATGCCAACATCGCGAAGATTGCCGGGAACATGATGCTAACTATGGCAATCGAAGCACTTGCCGAAGGAATGGCAATGACAAGTAGTTATGGTGTGAAGCCAGAAGATTTCCTGAGCCTGATGCTTCAAACCCAGTTTTCATGCCGAGCCTACGAAAACTATGGCGGTCGCATTTTGGAAGGTAACTTCGAACCTGGCTTCAAGATGTCGCTAGGTCTCAAGGACCTGCTCCTGGCTGTCGACGCATCCAGGTCCGCAGGGGCTTCGACGCCTATGCTGTCCTCTGTGAGGGAGCGGATGGGCGCTGCCGTGGAGGCCGGCATGGGCGGACAAGATTGGTCGGCGATGGCCCGTCTGGCGCTTATTCCTCGGCGCGACAACGAGGACCACTGACCGAGGTGCATCCTCTCATCCGATCCGCGCAGGGGACATCCCGCGGCTGACCTCCGGTTTCGGCAAGCTGGCGATCTCTGCCGCACTCGGCCTCGTCGCTCTCTGGCAACTGGTGGTCGGGCTGTTCGAGATCCCGACCTTCATGGCGCCGAGCCCGATCGACGTCGCCTATGCCTTCCACGAGAATGCCGGCATTCTCTGGACGAACACGTTGCCAACCTTGATGGAAGCCGCTCTCGGTTTCCTGTTCGGTAATCTCGTCGCACTCCTGCTGGCGATCTGGTTCGTGCATAGTACGACGGCTGAGAAGGCTCTGTTTCCGATCGCGGTATTCATCAAGGCCATTCCGATCATCGCTCTGGCTCCGATCCTGGTGCTAATCGTCGGCAACGGCTTGCCCCGAAAATCATCATCGCCGGGCTGATCTGCTTCATCCCCACGCTGGTCAACATGGCACAAGGCCTGAAATCCGCAAGCCCCGCCATGCTGGACCTGATGCGGGGGTACTTTCAGCCAGCAACAGCGAGATCCTTTGGAAAGTCCGGCTGCCGAGTTCCATGCCGTTCCTGTTTGCCGCGCTGAAGATCGCTGCAACCACAACGTCATGGGAGTGATCGTCGCGGAGTGGATCGGCTCGAGCTTCGGGCTTGGGGCAGTCATCATCGAGGCTACCTACAATTCCCGCTCGCCGCTGCTTTACGCCACCGTCATGATAGCCGCAGCCTTGCCATTATCCTCTTCTTCATCGTCTCGATCGTCGAAGCACGGATGATCCGCTGGAAACCGGCCGGCTCTCACTAAGAG
>JAEYTV010000137.1 GCA_023433855.1 Pseudomonadota bacterium
ACCGGAGACCGGCCCTCGATCGCGTCATCGCCGAAGAACGCAAGATACTCCGGGCGCTCGGTCTCGCGAATCGCAACATCGAGCCAGCCGAGATCGTTCAGATCCATGGGGCGGGCGGGGCCCGAAGGGAAGGGGACGCCTGCGGTCTCGAGGAACTTTTTCTCCTCGATCAGGACCGCAATGGCGCCCCAGGGCCTGTCACCGTGTTGGGAAAGGACCGGCAGGACGAGTGTAAGGTGATCCGCCTGGGTTCCGCTGATCAGAGACGGCTGTCGCAGGTTGCTGGAGGATTTCAGATCTCGGGCGAGCCGCGCAAGGTCGACACCGTCGGGCAGCCTGGAAGTGTTTCTTGTGGGGCCCTCGCGAGTAATGACGTTGGCCAGGTTGAAGCCCGGAGCGATCGCGACTGCGGAAAAATGAGCGACGCGAACCAGCTCCCTTTTCACCTGATGTTCGAATGCCTGCGCAGAGTGGGCTGCGTCTTCCTGGAAAGCATGCCTGAGGAGGTCGCTGGAAAGCAGATCATCCTTGACACGGGAGGCGAGGCGCTGGGCAATCAGATTACCGGCCGTCTCCGTGGCGGTACGCAGCTCTTTGCGATGCTTTGTCGTGTGCCCCCGATCAACGACGAGGGCGGTCGCCATGACGGCCACCGCGATGACAAACGCCATGGTGGCGGGGGCCTTGGGATGGTGTAGCAGGTGCCGGAGCCGGGAACCAGGGACGGGCCAGAATTTCACTCGCGCAGACCCTCCGTAGTCCGGTGACGTGCACGCTAGCCTACGTGGAAGGTCTTAATTTGCATTGAACCGGTTCGGCCCTGCCAGAGACCCGCCATCATCCGGAATTGACGATTGTTATCTTGGCCCCGGTCCGTGCCGCTAGAGGGCTGGAAAACGTTAAGAATTCGCTCACCACTTGTACCGAAAATGTCTTGGTCACGGGCAATTTTCGCCACAATCCATCGGCTATCTGTTGGCTCGGAACGAAACACCCATTCCCTTGATCGAAGGCCACAGTCATGCGCATCTTGATCACCGCCCTGCTTGCGACGGCCAGCGTTTTTTCGCCCTTGCGCAGCTGGGCGCAGAGCGCGGATGTGGAGGCGACCATCAAGTCGGTGGACACCGGAGCTCTGAGCTTCACCCTCGATGACGGGAAGACCTACAAGGTTCCCGAGGAATTCAACTTCGAGGGCTTGGACGCCGGAGTGAAGGTGATCGTGTTCTACACCGAGATTGATGGTCATCGGGTTGTGGATGACCTCGAGATCCTCGAGTAGGCCGCACCGCCGAGTGTTGGGTCTAAAGCCACTCCAGGCGACCGGGACCCGTGTCGAACCTGAGGATCCGGTCCTGGGGAATATGTGCGGTAGCCGCATCGTCTTCGGCCAGATTGCCGATCAGTCGGAACAAGGAGCGGATGACGCCGCCGTGCGCCACGCAGATGGTGGGCCCCTCGACCGATTGCAGCCAAGCGCCTATGCGCCATGAAAGGATTTCGTAACTTTCTGCGGCCTCGCCTGGCGGGATGAAACTCCATTTGCCCCGCATTCGGGCCTCCGCCCGCTCAGGATCGGCACGGCTGATCTCCGCCAGCGTCAGGCCCTCCCAGTCGCCGAACGACAATTCCTTCAGCCGTTCGTCGGTCCGATAGCCAGCGGGATCACGATCCATGGCAGAGCGCAACCGCTCCATGGTTTCGCGTGCCCGCCAAAGGGGGCTTGCGACGAAATCGTAGTCCTCGGCACCACCGATCAGCTCGGCGAGACGAACACCGTTCTGCCTCGCCTGCCGCTGCCCCAGTGCGTTGAGGGGGATGTCCTTCTGTCCCTGAAGCCGGCCTTCGGCATTCCAGTCCGTCTGACCGTGGCGGATCATGTAGATGAGCACGGCCAAGTCCTTGCAGCGATCAGTCCTTGACGACGGAGATGTCGGGAGCGTCGACGGCTTTCATGCCCACGACATGGTAGCCGCTGTCGGCATGGTGGGTTTCCCCGGTCACTGACCGGGAAAGGTCGGACAGCATATAAAGTCCGACGTCGCCAACCTCCTCGATGGTCACGGTCCGGCGCAGCGGCGCATTGTATTCGTTCCACTTCAGGATGTAGCGGAAATCACCGATGCCGGAGGCTGCAAGTGTCTTGATCGGTCCGGCGGAGATGGCGTTGACGCGAATGTTCTTCGGCCCGAGATCGACGGCCAGATACTTCACGCTCGCTTCGAGAGCAGCCTTCGCGACGCCCATCACGTTGTAGTTGGGCATCACCTTCTCGGCACCATAGTAGGTGAGCGTCAAGATGGATCCTCCGTCCCCCATCAACTTCTCCGCGCGCCGGGCGACGGAGGTGAAGGAATAGACGGAGATCTGCATTGTCTTGGCGAAGTTGTCCGGCGAGGTGTCGACATAGCGGCCAGTCAGTTCGTCCTTGTCGGAGAAGCCGATGGCGTGCACCAGGAAGTCGATCTTGCCCCAGTGCTTCTCGACGTTGTCGAACACGGCATCGATCGTGGATTCGTCGCTGACGTCGCAATGGCCGGCCATGAAGGCGCCGAGTTCAGCCGCCAGCGGTTCCACCCGCTTCCTGAGGGCGTCGCCTTGATAGGTGAGGGCGATCTCGCCGCCCTGCTGATGGATGGCCTTGGCGATGCCCCAAGCGATGGAACGGTTGTTGGCAACCCCCATGATTATGCCGCGTTTGCCTGCCATGAGGCCGGAAGCCTGAACCATGTGAAGTCCCCTGAAACTTTAGACGAATGCTGCCTATGGCATAGGCCGCCCAGCCGTTCAAGCAGCCTTCATTCATCTCATGTTAAAGGACGTAATCAAGGGTGCGCGGGCGACCGCGCGTCGTGCGAGGCCGCACCGTCAGACAAACAGACCGTGGCGCATGTGCCGCATCAGGTCGGTCACCTTCTCGTTCGGCTTTTCCCACAGGATGATCCGCAGTTCGACGACGAGATCACCCCGGCCGCCAGCCCCGTCATGAAGCCCGAGGTTGCCCAGCCGAATCGTCTGATCAGAACCGGACCAAGCGGGGACGGTGATCTGCGTGCTGCCTTCGGGCGTCTCGACTGTCGTCTCGGTGCCAAGAACGGCATCCTCCAGCGAGATGGGCAGAATGGTGTGGATATCGAACCCCTCGACCCGGAAGCGAGCCTCGCGGGCGACCTTCACCGTGACCAGCAGGTCGCCAGGTTTCAGTCCAGCGACCTTCAGGCCCTGACCCTTGATGCGAGCAACGTGACCTTCTGCCATGCCTCGTTCAAGGGCGAAGCGGACCTCCCGCTCGTCGGGAAGCTTCGCCGTGACGACGTTTTGCTTCAAGAGGTCCTCGATGGTAACCGTGACGTCGACCAGCAGGTCCGGCGCCCTCTCCGGCGCTGGGGCCGTGCCGCGGATGCGCCGCACCAGGGCGGCGATGAGGTCCACTGCCATGACCGGAAGCGGGGGGCGTTCCCCGGGCTGCTCCGCTTGCGGTGCATCTAGCGGGTCAGCCGGCGTTTCGGCGGAGGTCTCCCTGCCGGACTTGGCTGCGTCCGCCGCCGCAGCGCCGAAGATCCGCTCCACCATGGCTTCTGCTGTCTCGCCGCCGCCACCTGGCTGGCCCGCGGCATCTTGCGGGGCCTGTGCGCGCTGAGCCTGCGCACGCGCCAGTTCCTCCATCACCTTCTCCGCGTTGGCCTTCGCCGCCTTGGCTCGTTCGGCTGCCTCGCGTGCGGCGCGCCGCTGCTCCATGATCGTTTGGTGCATCTCGGCGGCATGGTCGTAGCGTTTGCGGCGCTCCGGGTCCTTCAGAACCTCGTAGGCTTGACCGACCTCCGCGAAGCGGCTCGTTGCAGACGGATCATCCTGGTTGTGGTCCGGATGCAATGTCTTGGCCTTGGTACGCCACGCCGCCTTGATCTCGTCGGCTGCGGCGTTGCGCTTGACGCCCAGGATGGAATAGGGATCACGCATGTTTCGACCACCGGCTGCTTGGACGGAGCATCGATTTCGTGCCCCGCGAACCATTGCGACAACGCCAGCCATCCCTTTCGGGCTGATCTGGCAGGAAAGAAATCTAGGTGGGAACGTGTGAATCAGTGGTTACGCGAAAAGACTCGCAATTATTAAGGTAAACGAAGCGTTTACCTGCGGTCGAACGCGGTGAGCATCCAGTCGCCGCTGCCGGTGAGGCATGCCTGGCCGGAAAACATGGCGATCCCTTCGTAGGAATGCCGGGTTGTCGTGAAATCCCGACAGATGTGGCCGTCGCTTCGGGCCTCCCGTATCTCCGACACGACGCCCGCGCTTCCGGTGGCCGTGTTGGCCCAGGGCAGCGGCATGCCCGCCACTTTCGCAAGATCGGCGGACGTGACCGCATTGCGAACCGTAGCTTCGTCCGACAGTGCCGTCCCGCTCTGCTGGGAATGTGATGGGACCGTGCCGGTCGAGAGGCTCCGGTCGACCTTGTCCGAACCGCCGAACAGATCGAGACTGCTGGTGCAGCCGGAAAGAGCCGAACTGCCGAGGCAGAGCGCGACAACGTACTTTCCGACCATCAACGGCCTATTTCTACGGCTCTTGGATTTTGTTATCACTACCACCTTGTGTCCTGTCCGACCGCAATTCGGGCATTCCCGGGAGTATTTTAGTCAATATGTCTGAGAGCGGGTTAATAACTGGTGACTTCACCGAGGAGAACGAACCCTTCGTACTCTTTGAATCCTGGTTGAAGGAGGCTGAGCGGACTGAGCTCAACGATCCCAATGCGGTGGCTCTCGCGACGGTCGACGAACACGGGATGCCGAACGTCCGGATGGTTCTCCTGAAAGGGTTCGATGAGAACGGCTTCGTTTTCTACACCAATTTGGAAAGCCAGAAGGGCCGCGAAATCCTCGGCCAGAAGAAGGCTGCCATGTGCTTCCACTGGAAGTCGCTGCGGCGTCAGGTTCGTCTGCGCGGCGAGGTCGAGTTGGTGAGTGACGCCGAAGCGGATGCCTATTTTGCCTCGCGTGCGCGCGGCAGCCGCATCGGCGCCTGGGCATCGAAGCAGTCGCGGCCGCTCGAGGGGCGCTTTGCTCTCGAGAAGGCGGTGGCCGAATACACCGCGCGCTATGCAATTGGAGAGATCCCGCGCCCGGGCCACTGGTCCGGCTTCCGCATAAAGCCGGTGTCCATCGAGTTCTGGCACGACCGGCCATTCCGCCTGCATGACCGCATCGAGTTCCGCCGCTCCTCGCCGGAGGGCGCTTGGGAGAAGGTCCGAATGTATCCCTGATCCTAACGCATCAGCGTGAAGGGGATGCC
>JAEYTV010000157.1 GCA_023433855.1 Pseudomonadota bacterium
GGAAGAGGAACAGCAGGCGTCATCGGAAGTCGCAGCTCTGCAGGGACAGATCACGGAACAAGAGGGCGTGGTGGCAAGTGCCGCACAAGACGCCGCCACCGCTCAAGCCGAAGCGGACGCTGCAGCCGAAGGAACCGACGACGCGTCACTCCAGGCAGCGCTTGAGGGCATGGCCAACAAGCCGGTGGACGACGAGGTAACCGGTTGGGCGCGAGGCGCTCTGGACGTCAAGATCGACGAAATGCGCTCGGTCCTGGAAACCGCCGAGGCGACCGAGCCCGACAGCACCGAAACCGCAGAGCCAACGCCCTGACAATGGGCCAATAAACGCGGAAAAGCCGGGGGCCTATCCCGGCTTTTTCTTTGACAGAAGCGTCGCAGCCGATCCGGAAACGTAGAACCAGCCTCACGCAGCTCGTCAGTCGCCGCCGCCATCGAGATCCAGTTCCGCCTGCCCAAGGTCGAGCGCATTCACGGCGTGGGCGGCCAGAGACCTTGTGATGCGCGTCTTCTGCTCGAGCGCCGCGCGATCCAGCCGGTCGACGACATCGATCGCGGTGGACAGCGATCGTTCGATGCGCCGAACCAGGAACTGCACGACATGCGGCTCGACTTCGACCTGCCTGTCGGCGAACAGCTTGGTGATCACGGCGGCAAGCAGAAGGTCGTCCGGCTCGAGAATTTCCACCGTCGCCGCTGCCTTGAGCCTCGACGCCAGGTCGGGAAGGCGCACGCCCCAGGCCGACGGAAAAAGCCGCGAGGTGAGCAGGATGTGTGTCCCGGCGGCCCGCGCGGCGTTGATCAGGTGGAACAGGCCGTTCTCATCGAGATCGACATCGGCATCGTCGATCACGACGGGGTGCGCGAGAGGCGCATCTTCGACCCGATCCACGATGTCGGAGGGCTCGATTGAAATGGCGTTGGCGCTTGCGGCCCAGATCGAGGCTAGGTGTGATTTTCCCGAACCCGCAGGGCCGGCAAGCACGACGACCGTAGCCGGCCAGTCGGGCCAGGCGTCGATCAGGGCGACGGCTTGCCTGTTGGCGTCCGAAACGACGAGTTCGTCGCGCGAATGGCCCGGCCTATGGCCGAGGTCTAGCGGAATCTGCCTGGGCTTGTCCGACGCCGGCACGGATGCTCAGTCCGTCTTGCCGGAGCGTTTCCGGCTCGTTTGCGACTTCTGTTTGACGATCACGACGTCGACCTCTTCTTCGACCGGTTCCGAGTGGCCTGTATAGAGAGGCGATTCGAGATAACGGGCGATGGCGAAGCGGACCAGCACCGCGACGGCGGCAGCTGCAGGGACCGCAATCAGCAGGCCGACGAAACCGAACAGCGCACCGAAGGCGAACAGCGCAAACATCAGCCACACCGGATGCAGGCCGACGCTCTTGCCGACCAGGCGGGGCTGCAGGATGTTCCCCTCGACGAACTGTCCGGCGAAGAACACGCACGCAACCGCCACGACCATGATCCAGTCCGGCCAGAACTGGACGAAGGCCACGCCGACGGCGAGCACCAGCCCGACCAGCGAACCGACATAGGGAATGAAGCTGATCAGCCCGGCGAACAGCCCGATCAGAATGCCGAAGTTCAGGCCCGTCAGCGTCAAGCCGATGGCGTACATGATGCCGAGAATCAGGCAGAGTGTGCCTTGGCCACGTACGAAACCGGCGGTCGCCGTGTTGATGTCGGTTGCGATGGCACGCACCGTCTCGACATGGTCGCGCGGCACCCAGCTGTCCACCTTGGCGACCATGCGGTCCCAGTCTAGCAGCATGTAGAAGGCGACGACCGGCGTCACGACGAACAGGCCGACAATGCTGAACAACGCGACGCCCGAACTCCAGATCGATTGGAAGACCGTCGTGATGAACCCGACACTCGAGGTCAGCAGCGAGTTGAGGCCTTCGCGCAGACTGCCGGCATCGAGACCGAACCTTTGCTCCAGCCACTGCGGGTTGAAGCTCGTGATCAGCGTCTGCAACTGCTCGAGGTAGCCAGGCAGCTTGTCCAGGAAATCGGCGAGCTGCGACGCCAGCACCGGAATAAGGACGATCATCGCTATGGTGAGCGTGACGATAAAGGCGAACAGGATGAGGAAGGTGGACGCCGTGCGCGACAGTCCCAGCTTCTCCAGCCGATCGGCCACGGGATCGAGAAAATATGCCAGCGCCATGCCTGCCACGAAAGGCAGGAGGATTTCGCTGAACAGATAGACGAAAACGCCGAAAAGCGCCGCCGCGATCAGCCAAAACAGTATCTGGCGGCGGAAGTTCGCGGCCATAACCGCCTCGGCTATTTCATCGTCCGGCGTGCGGTCAGCCTTCGCCATGTTTGCTCATGTGCCTCGACCAGGCCACGAGATAGGCCCCGGCGGAAGTCACGGTCAAGAGGGTGGACAGGATAATCAGGGCCGGGCGGACCGGGCCGAAATCGGCGGCGAAGGCGAGTTCGGCAAGCACGATGGCAACAAGCACGATCTGCACGGCCGTGTTGGTTTTCGAAACCATCAGCGGCTTGATCTCGACCGGATTGGCCATCACCGTCGACAGAAGCACCGCGCAGACGATCAACGCATCGCGGCTGACAACCGCTATCACCAGCCAGAGCGGCAGCTCGCCCATGAAGCCCAGAACGACGAAGACGCTGACCAGCAGCAGCTTGTCCGCCATCGGATCGAGATAACCGCCGAGCTTGGAGTGCTGGTTGAACTGGCGGGCGACGAAACCATCGACGGCATCGGAGATGCCGGCGACAAGGAAGCCGGCAAAGG
>JAEYTV010000018.1 GCA_023433855.1 Pseudomonadota bacterium
GCGCCGTCACCTACCAGATCATGCTCTGGTCGACGCTCTGGTTCGGTTTCCGCTACATGCTGCGCGAGCGCCCGTGGCAACCATACCTGATGATCGCGTGGGTGATGATCCTTGGTCATGCCGTCATCGGCAACGTCATCGATACGGATCACTGGCGCCACTTCTACCTGCTGCTCGGAATCGTGTGGGGCTGTGCTGCACTTGAACATCGCTTTGGCAGGGCTGCCATATCACCCCCGACCAGGCCTTGACATCAGCGCTCAGCGCGCCAGTTTTTGTTCCATGCTGACAATGTCTCAATTGCGCGCAGCGCGCGCCATGCTGGGAATGACGGTGGAGGAGCTCTCCGCTGCCTCCGGCTTTTCAGTGTCGACCATCGAAGGGGCCGAGGCTGGCCAGAGTTCCGCGGAGGCGGCGCTTACGGAGCGCTTGCGCAATATCTTCGAGTCGAGAGGCGTTGTTTTCCTTGGCGCCGGAGAAGGTGACGATCCGGCCTCCGGGCCAGGCGTGCGGCTTCGCCAGCAATCCGCCAGCGAAGGAATTCGGCCGCAGAATCTGAACGCCGCCAACGACGGCTGAGCTCGCGAGCCGCCTTTCTCGACGCATCGAGACTTCCGCACACCGAGGCCCCATACGTGCCGTTGATCAGACAGCCAATGCGCCTAGCCGAGGGCGGCGTTGTTGCATTCTGAGCGGTGGCGGAGCGGCCTTCGCCGATTCTTAACCACATCGGTCGGATACTGGAACAAAGTTCCCTGTCGAGCGTTTAACGCCAGTGGGCGGCGAAAGGAGGGGTGCATGACCAAGACTATCAAGACCAAAGAAATCGAAAACCCGGGCTTGAAAAAAGTCTGGAGCGTGGCCGAATTCGCAAAACGTTACCGACTTGATCGGGACGAGGAGGCGCGTTTGCTGAAGCTGCTCGGTCCGTTTGCGACACAGCAGGAACTTCTGATGAACGCCAGCAGGGCACCACGCTTCCGATAATGCGGCTGCCGAGCAGATGAGGTCTCGGGACTGCAACGCGGCTCCATCATCCGGCATCCTTGCCGAGGACGGCTGCTCCCACAAATCCCGGCTGAGGACGTTCAAGAACGCGCGCGGTCGGAAAGAGCCAGAAAGCCAGCTAGCAAGGCTAACTGGCTTCTGAAACCAGGCATTCGCCCGGAGGCGAACCCTATAAAATCTCGGAATGGCGGGATTCGAACCCACGACCCCTTGACCCCCAGTCAAGTGCGCTACCGGGCTGCGCTACATTCCGTCATGCTCATCGAGAGCAAGCACCCCTTAGACTCTCGGGCATACCGGCGCAAGAGGGCGCAATCAAAAAAGAAGGACACTGCCAAAAAAATGCCCCGGCGGGGCGCAGGGCGAACGTCTGGCGTTTGCTCCGGTCCCGGTTCCCCGTTGCGCCTGCCCGAAGGAAGTGCACACCGGCTCGTTCCGTCCTCCAAGGGCGCCAGTGCCGAGAGGCGCCGCCATGTAAGCCTCGTCTTCACGCTACGGAAAGCATTGCTCGCCGTTCAAGCAAGTCTCTTCAACACACCCGAACACTCCACAGCGCCGGGATCACCGCCGTCACGGATGGAACTGCAGGAAACGGCAGCGGCAATCAGTTGAGGGTGATGTCATGACCCGGCCCGAACAGCGCATGGGCTATCTTATTGAGTTCGGGCGATTTTTCACACAGGGCAAAACCGCCGTATTTCGCGTGGATCAACGCAGGATCATGGCCGGTCGCGAAGACGAAAGGTATCTTCCTCTCCTCCAGTCCTTCTACCAGAGGGAACACAAGTTCGTCCCCGAGATGCACGTCGAGGATGGCTGCATCCACGCGTTCCTGCTCCAGAAGCAGGAGCGCGTCGTTCACGTGCGAGACCGGCCCCACGACAATGGCTCCGGCCCCTTCCAGAGAACGGCGGGTCTCCTCCGCCAGGAAGTATTCGTCCTCGACGATCAGAATATGCGCGCCCTTGAAGAGATGAATCGAAGTCGTCATGGATATCGTTTCCGAAGACTTTGTCTTGGCCCGTTATCTTCAGACAGCGATGCACGGTCGTACGCGGTCAGGAACACGAACGGCAGCTTTCGACCGACCAGCGTTCGGGCTGAGGGGCAGACCACATCGCTTTTCGGATCGACGTCAAGAATAGCGGCGGCAACCTGGTAGATATCCTCCGCCAGCAGTTCCACGGCTTCGGCAACGCTCCAAAGCGGCCCGGTGATGGCTGCATCGGCGTCCTCCAGCTCCACCATAGTTGACGCCGCGAGATATTCATCTTCCACGACGACGAAGCGGGTACGCGGCAAAGGAAAAACCTGCATCATGATAACCTCTGCCGTGCCAACCTATACGCCCGGACAAAGTTTCAGCGATGCTGAGTAGCGTCGGAAATCGGGACGAAAAGCCGGAGCCCGCTGCAGTTAGTCAGATCAGCGCGCTCGCGCCGATCGAGCGGGACCGTCTGCCTGTGCGCGGTGGCTCATCTGCCACACGGAGATCATGCCGGGAAATCTGGGGCGAGAAAGGTCTGACGATATCCGTTGGTCAGCCCTGGTTCTGGCATGTCTCCATCCGGCGCATCAGCTGCAGGATGGTCCTTCGAATGTTGATCGGCGCAGCCGATGACCTCGTCCGAAGGTCCTCTTGTCGGGACAAGATGCTTTCAGCTCCCTTCCCGAAGATCATCGTCATCCTTGGACGGCTTGAAATTCCTCATCACTCTGAGGGTCAGGAACGTGACAAACGAAAGGACAAGTGCCGTATCGTAGGCTCCGAGGCCAACCGCGGTTCCAATCGCTCCCGTCGCCCAAAGACTGGCGGCCGTTGCCGTTCCCCGAACACTATTCCTGACGACAAGTATCGCGCCGCCTCCGATGAACCCCATTCCCGTGATCAGCCCTTCCACGATCCTCGCGGTTGCCTCCGCCTCGCCGAGCGTCACCCGTTCGGCGGCCTGCACAAAACCGCAGGTGGCGATGGCCACAAGCGGAAATGTGCGCAGGCCGGCGCTCCGCTCGTTCTTCTCCCGGTCCCATCCGATAGGAAGCGCAAGGAGGTAAGCGAACAGAAGCGCGGTGAGATGCGGAATAATCTGGAGATCTATACCAAGCGAATTCAGCCACTCTATCACGGACGCGTCTCTGGAAACGTTTCTGGTTGTTCGAGGTGGCTCGGACGGAGAATTGACGTCTCACCTCCTGGATCATCACCCGAGATAGTGCATAACAGCGTTATGACCAGAGGCATCCCCGCCGAAGGCTGCCGCCTCAACGGCATCCGACGAGCGTCTTCCACGCGATGGGTCAGATCTCCTCCGAAGACAGGCTACGAGAAACGGACCCGTCGGCCATCCACCCAGGTATCGACATGGTCCAGGACATCGCTCAGGACGACGAAGTCTGCGACGTAACCTTGGCGCAGAAGACCGTAACGATGGCCAAGTCCGACAGCTTCCGCGGGGATGCGGGAAGACATGGCAAAGGCACGCTCGATCGGGAGTCCGAGTATGCTGTGGACGAGCTTCACGCTCGCCAGCATGTCGATATCTGCACCCGCCAAGGTACCGTCGGCGAGCCTCAAACTGCCCTTGCTGCGGATAATCTCGCGTCCGTTCAGCGTGAATCCGGGAAGTGACGTGCCAATGGTTTGCATCGCATCCGTGACCAGGAAGATATCGCCAGGGCCGGATTTCGCCCGCAGGGCTATCCTCATCGTCACCGGGTCCACGTGAATGCCGTCGGCGATCAGGCCCGCGAAAATGCGCCCGTCCTCAAGCGCTGCGCCAACGATACCCGGCTCGCGGTTGGTGAGCTGGCTCATGGCATTAAACAGATGGGTCACCATCGAGGCGCCCGCATCGAAATAAGCGCGTGCCGTCTCCAGCGTCACGTCACTGTGCCCGATGCTGACCACGACCCCCGCCTCCACAAGTTTCTTGACCTGTTCTGCCGAGACATTCTCGGGTGCGACGGTCGTGAGGATGAAGCCGGCTTGCCGGCGGTAATCGACGATGGCCTCCAGGTCATCCGTCGTCATCGGACGGATGAACGAGGGATTGTGTGCGCCCTTCCTCGCCAGCGAAAGATGTGGCCCCTCCAGATGCAGACCGAGGAAGCCTGGGACACGCGCCGCATGCGCGTCTCGCCCGGCCTGGAGGGCGCGCGCCGTCACCTCGGCCGTGTCGGTGATCAGGGTTGGAAGCAATTTGGTGGTGCCGAAGCGAGCATGGGCTCTGGCCATCTCAGCGATTTCGTCCAGGGAAGCATTCACCCCGAAACGGAGACCGCCGCCGCCGTTGACCTGGAGATCGATGAAGCCCGGGACAACCTGCTGTCCGTCATAGTCGACCCGCACCGCGTCCGTCGGTGTGGCTTGGCTGGGCACTATCCCCACCACGTTTTCGCCTTCGACGAGGAGAGCACAGTTCTCGTGCCATTCGAAACCATCGAAAATGCGGGCCGCGGTGATGGCAGTCAGCGTCGTCATCGTGTCTGGGTCACCTTCTTCAACGAGACCGGCGGGTCAGGGTTCAAGCCGCGGCGGCGTGAAAGTTGTTCGCTCAGGGTGTAGAATGGAACGATCAAGGCAAGAGCGTCCGTCAGCGCATGTCCCGTGGCGATGAACGGCAATGACCGGGCCGCCCTGGCCTTGGCCGATGTGACAAAGACGTCTGCATGCCGCGCAGCGAAATCATCGGCCACATCAACGGCGGCGGGTTCGGAAGCATCCCGAGCCGCCAGGACGAGGACCGGAAACCCCTTGGCGACGAGCGCCAGCGGACCGTGCATCACCTCGGCAGCGGAATAAGCTTCGGCGTGCAGATTGGAGGTCTCCTTGAATTTCAGAGCGACTTCCGAGGCAATGGCGAAGCTTGGTCCTCTCCCCAGACTATAAAGGGAGGTGGCATGCTCAAGTGACGGCAGCATTTCGCTCCAGTCGATCTCGAGCGCTGCGCGGAGCTGCTCCGGGAGCCTGATGAGGGCGGACTTCAGTTCACGATCGCCCGTCCACTCAGCCAGGATCGCAAGACCGGCGACAATGGAGTTGACGAAGGACTTCGTCGCGGCCACGGCAAGCTCCGGGCCGGCCGCCAGATCGACCGGGATATCGGCCACCTGCCATAGGGGTGATTCCGGCGTGTTCGTCAGCGCCAGGGTCAACGCACCCTGGCGGCGCGCCGCCGCACACATGTCGAGGATGTCGGGGCTGCTGCCGGATTGCGAGAGCGCGAATGTCGCTGCCTGAGTCAGGTCGATCGGGCGACCATAGATGGAGGCGAGCGAAGGACCAAGAGAGGCGACCGCCTTGCCTCCGTATAACTCGATCGCATATTTCAGGAACAGCGAGGCATGATCCGACGATCCGCGGGCAATCGTCGTCACAAAGGCGGGATTTCTTTCGGAAAGAGCTTTGCCCGCAGCAACCAGGCTCGATGACGATTGCTCGATAAGCCGGGCAACGGCGCTTGGAATTTCCTCGATCTCGCGCCGCATGTTGGTTGTCGTCATCATTGCTGTTCTCGCATTTCTTGTAAGGCGCTCCAGCCTGCGACACGGGCCGGAAGGGACCGAACACCGGCAGGCAGGCCTGGATCGGTACATGGGACGGACAGTACATTCCACTATGAGCACTGCCATCGGGAATGCAAGGCGCGCGCAGCCGGATCTTCACGCGCAGGGCAAGCCGAAGGTGCTCCGGCCTCAGCCCCCATGGTTGCCGCACGTGGCGGTGCTGCGCACGCGTTCCATCCGGTTCATCCGGTTCATCCGGAGAGTGGTCCAAAGAGAAGATCAAGATGGTCTTCGAAAAGACGCGCAACGTCGATGGGATCGCCGCGACTGAAGACGTTGTTCCACAACGCAGCCGTCACCACTGGTGCGGCCAACAGGATCGGGTTGAGTTGAAGTCCCTCCGCCCGCAACTCTCCCCGCCTGGCCGCGCGTCCTGCCAGTATGCGCACCAAACGCAGTACGGGTTCGATGGCCAGGCGCCGATAGATTTCAGCGAGTTCCGGAACACGGGAGCCCTCCGCCGCGACGAGATAAAGAACGCGGAATCGCTCCTGAGCCTGTATGTCGCGCAGGATGGGCAGGAAGACACGGCGCAGGAAGACATCCGTGCGCTCATGAGGCCGCGGTCGCCCGAGCCGACGACCACCGGCTACATCCGAGACGAAGTTTCGCAGGACCTCTGCAAAAAGGGCGTTCTTGTCAGCAAAGTGCAGATAGGCGGTACCTTTTGCCAGATCCGCCCGACGCGCAACGTCATTTATCGAAGTTCCCGCAAAGCCGTTTTCCAGGAACGCCGCCAGACCTGCCTCGATCAACGCGGCGCGAGTCGCAGCCGTCTTCCG
>JAEYTV010000238.1 GCA_023433855.1 Pseudomonadota bacterium
GCGCAGGAAGGCGATGGACGGTCCCGGCTCGGTGATCAGCGCGCCGAGCCGCGCCAGCGGTAGCGGGAGCGCTGGCGTGCGTTCCTGGCGTGCCCGGATGTCGTCGGTGACCTGCACCAGTTGCTCAATGCCGAGTTGCAACGCCTCGACCTTTGCGACAAGCGCCCGTTGCGTTTCCGCCAGCGCCGCATTTTCCCGCTCCAGTTGCGCAATCCGCTCATGCGGGTCGACACCGGGCGATGCGGCCGAGGACGGCGTATCCCCATGGCCGCACGTTGGCCCAACGGGCAGGGAAGCGGAAATCGAGCTGGGCATGAGCGCGCGGGCGGTCCGGTTTCTGTCCCGCTATGGGCGACACATGCAAGGCCGCCGGAGGCCATGGCTGGAGCCGCAGCGACTTCGCGGGTAAATTGGCAGCGGCCTCAAAATAGACGAGGGCTGCGCGCAAATGCTAGTACCCTGCGACCCATTCTGCTGAAAGTTGAATCGCTGTTGCCTATGTGCTGCGGGAGAAAAGGCTGGTGAGCCAATCGGTTGCCCCACCGCAGAATGGGCAGGTCGCTCGCATGCCCGCCGATCTGCTGGTCAAGCGGAACGCGCGCATCCGCGAGGAGCTGCGTCATCAGGCCCGCGAAGCGCGCCAGCGGCTGCCGGCCAGCCGCGAGGCGACCACGCGCTTCTGGAGCGTCGAAGCGCTGACGGCCGCGCAATTCCGGCTGCCGCTGTGGCCGAGCTTCGTCGCGCTCGTGATCATCCCGACGCTGATCGTCAGCGCCTATTTCCTGTTCTTCGCCTCGCGTCAGTATGTTGCGGAGGCGCGGTTCGCCGTCCGCACGGCCGAAAGCGCCGGGCTGGAGGGCATGTCCTCCTTCTCACCGCTGCAAGGCCTGGCGGAGGTTCAGGATTCCCTGATCATCGCCAATTATGTGAAGAGCATGGCGGTGGTTGAGGGGCTCGAACAGAGGGTCAATCTGCGCGGCCTGCTGTCCAATCCGGACATCGACTGGTTCTCACGCTTCAATCCCAGTCGGCCGATCGAACGGCTGGAGCGAGCCTGGCGCAGCCAGACGGAGACCAGCATCGAAGGCACGTCCGGCATCATCGCCGTCAAGGTGTGGGCTTTCTCGCCTCAGGACGCGCTGAAGATCGCCCAGGCGGTCGTGAGCCTTTCGGAAGACATGGTGAACAAGCTTGCCGAGCGCACCCGCAACGACGCGGTGGCGCAGGCCCAATCCGAAGTCGATCGCGCCAGCGAACGACTCGCCAAGGCCCGCGCAGCCATGCGCGACCTGCGCAATCAGTCCGGCGTGATCGACCCTGCCCGCACCAACGAAGGCGTGATCAAGCTGCTCACCGAGCTTGAGGGCGACCTTGTCATCGTCGACCAGGAGATTGGCACAGCGAAGCGCACGTTGGCGCCCGACGCGCCCCAGTTCATGCTCCTCGACGCACGGCGCCTGGCCATCAAGGACAACATCGCGACGCTAAAGGCACGCCTCACCGCCCCCATGGGCGCGCAGGGCGGATCGAAAGACGCCCTCTCTGCGGTGATGACGCGGTATGATGCGCTGGAGCTGGAGCGCCAGATCGCCGAACGCCAGTATGTCGCCGCCGCCTCAGCGTTGGAGCAGGCCCGCATCACCGCCGAGCGCAAGGGCATGTATCTGGCGACCTTCGTCAAGCCGGTGCTGCCGCAGGAGGCCGACTATCCCCATCGCCTCTGGATGCCACTCGCCGCGGCGGCCATTTTCGCGTTCGCGTGGCTGGCGCTGATCGCGCTGTTCGAGCTGGTGCGGCACCTGCGGGGATAGGCCATGATCATCATTGACCGCCTCACCAAGACATACTGGACCCACTTCCGCCGGAAGGTTGTGTTCTCGAACATTTCCGTCACGCTCAATCCGAGCCTCAGCTATGGCCTGCTCGGCCAGAACGGCGCGGGCAAATCCACTTTTCTGAAGATCATCGCCGGCACCGAGGCGCCGACGTCCGGGCAAGTCTTCCGCTCGGTGCGGATGTCGTGGCCGCTCGGTTTCGCGGGCGGCTTTCACCCTGCGATGACCGGGCGTGAGAATGTGCGCTTCCTCGCCCGCGTCTATGATGCCGATCTCGCATCCGTGACGGATTTCGTGGAGGACTTTTCCGAGCTCGGGCGCGATCTGGACATGCCGGTCCATACCTATTCGTCGGGTATGACCTCGCGCCTCGCATTCGCGGTGTCGATGGCCATCGAGTTTGAATTCTATCTGGTGGACGAGATCACCGCGGTGGGCGATGCACGCTTTCAGCTCAAATGCGCCCGCGCGTTCGCCGAGCGCCGGGAGCGGGCGGGCATGATCATGGCCTCCCACTCCACGGGCACCATCAAGGACTATTGCAACGCCGGGCTCGTGCTCCAGCGGGGACGCCTGATGATGTTCGAGGACATCAACGACGCGATCGAGGTCCATCGCCAGCAGATGGAGGCCTGATGATGGTCCCGCCCCCCATCGCCCAACCCACCCGCTTCGCCGGCGAAGGCTGGCGGACCGCGATGAAGATGCATTCCCGTGCCGTAGGCGCCGTGGTGATGCGCGACATCCAGACCCGCTTCGGCGCCAGCTACGCCGGCTTCCTCCTCGGCCTGATCATGCCGCTCGGGCACTTGGGAGCGACACTGGTAGCAATGGCCATCCTCGCGGCCAACCCACCCGTCGGCCCCGACATCGCAACATTCTTGATGACCGGAATTTTGCCATTCATTTTATGGCTTTACTGCCACAAGCAGGTGATGATCGCCCTGACACAGAACAGACCCCTGCTATATTTTCCCGGGGTCGATCCGTTTGATCTTGTTTTTGCACGCATGATTGTAGAAATACCGACCTCGACGCTCGTGGTCTTGATCGTGATGGCGGCACTGGCCGTTTCCGGCTACGGCTCCACCCCTGCAAACTTCCCTCATTTCTTCAGCGCCCTGGGACAGGCCTGGCTTCTGGGTGTCGGTACGGGCCTTATCTTCGCGGGAGGTTCGGCACTGTGGCCCCCTGTCCTGATCGGCGGGAGTCTGCTGGCCCCTCTGTTCTGGGCAACGGCAGGCGTCATCTATCTTCCAGATCGCTTGCCGGATGTCGTTCGAAACATCATATGGTACTTCCCGCTGAGCCATATTGTAGATGACATGCGTCGCGCGTATTTTTCCGAATATTACAGCACTTTCTCAGAGGATCCCATTCAATATCTATTTATTCTGGGAACCATCACGCTCGGCATGGCCATGCTGCCCTTAATTCGCAGAGTTACGTGATTTTTAAATTATATTATGTATTTTTCTGAAGCGGTCCGGAGCATCGCGAATAGTACTGCTCCAAGTGTAACCACCCATCGCAGCTGCACACCCAAAAGAGCGTCGGCTACTGCTTCGGCATGAGGGGCTTCAGCGCGATGGCCGGCCGGCGCAGTCGACGCTTCTGGGCCGTGAGCGCTTCCACAGTCTCGAAAAGGCCCTCCGTGGCGCGACGCCAGCAACGGCCTGCTGCGGCACCCGCTGCATTCTGCGACATCCGTCTCAGCTCGGAACGATTCTCGGCGAGCCGCCGCAGGATGGCGATCATCTGTTCGGCCACATCATCCCCGGAGATGACGAAACCGTCCTCGCCACTCGTAACAGCCTCCCTGAC
>JAEYTV010000362.1 GCA_023433855.1 Pseudomonadota bacterium
CGCCGCGCTGCCGACAACCTCTTCTGGCTGGGCCGCTACATCGAGCGGGCCGAAGGGGCACTGCGCATCCTGCGCGCATGGCACCTCCGGTTCGCCGAGTCGGCCGATCCCGACGCGCCGCTGCTTGCCGACGTCACCTGCTACCTCAAGGGGATCGACATCGACATGGCGGCGGCGGTGCCGGCACGGCTGGTGCACAACATCGACAGCGCCATATACTCGGCCAGCAACCTGCGTGACCGCTTCTCGCCCGACGGCTGGCTGGCGCTCACAGATCTGTCCAAGACCGCACGACGCTTCCACGACAAGGTGCAGCCGGGTGACGACGCGGCGCACGCCATGACCGTACTGCTGCGCAAGCTGGCGGGCTTTGCTGGTCTGGTCCATGAAAACATGTACCGTTTCACGGGCTGGCGCTTCCTCTCGATAGGCCGCCACCTCGAACGGGGCCTGCACATGACGCGCCTGCTTGGGCACATGTCGGGTCTGGCCGCTCCGGACGGATCTCTCGACATGCTGATCGAGATCGGCGACAGCGTCATGACACACAGGCAGCGGTATAACGTGAATACCGCGCGCCTGACGGTCGCCGACCTTCTGGCCCTCGATCCGTTGAACCCGCGCTCGATCTTGTTCCAGTTGAACGAGATCCGCGCGGACGTGGAACAGTTGCCGAACGCGTTCGTCAACGGCCAGATGTCTTCCTTTTACCGCGAGGCGATGCGACTGCATTCCGGCCTGGCTGTCATGACCCCGGAGGCAATGGATGAGGAGGTTTACCGCAAGCTGGAAGCGGAGCTGGAAAAACTTTCCGACATCCTCGCCCAGACATATTTCAGCTGAGGGTGCCTCAAAGCGATGCTTTACGATCTCACCCTTCATATGGGCTATATCTATGATGTGCCGGCCTCCGGCGCTCGCCACGTAATACGTGTCATGCCGCTTTCGCTGCCCCACCGGCAGCGGCTGGTTGCTGGCTCCCTCACGGTGTCGCCGGACCCGGATGAAAAGACCACCTTCATTGATTTCTTCGGACAGCAGGCAACCTCGATCCTGGTCCGCGCGCCCCATGACCGGCTTGATATCCGTATGCAGGCGAGGGTTATGGTGGAGGCTCCGACCTTGACCGCCGATCTTTCCCCGCAACTTGGCGACCTTCGCAAGGAGCTGGCGGAATTCCGGTCGGTCGACGCGTCTTCACCGCACCACTTTACCGCCCCAAGCCCTCGCTTGCCCGATGACCCCGCTATCGCATCCTACGCACGCGAGATCCTCCGGCCTGGGCAGACGGCATGCGAAATAGCCCAAGCGGTCTGTTCGCGCATCCATTCAGATTTCGTCTATGACGGCGAGGCGACGACCGTTGACAGCACGCCCCATGAGGCCTTCCGCCTGAAGCGGGGCGTCTGCCAGGATTTCGCCCATGTGATGATCGTCGCGCTCCGCAGCCTCGGCATTCCTGCAGGATATGTCTCGGGCTTCCTGCGCACCATTCCGCCTCCGGGAAAGGCACGGCTGGAGGGTGCCGACGCCATGCATGCATGGGTCAGGGTATGGTGCGGGGAATCCAACGGCTATGTCGAACTCGACCCGACCAACAACATCCCGGCGGGAAGCGACCACATCGTGGTTGCTTATGGCCGCGATTATTCCGATATCGCACCCGTGGTAGGGGTCCTGAAAGGTTACGGTAACCAGAAAGCGGTGCAGGCGGTCGACGTTTTGCCCGCGAAAGCTGACGTGTCGCACCGTTTTGGTGCTTGAATCGGGCTCTCGTTAAAATTTGAGCAATCGGGTTAGCGGTTCCTGAACTCGCACCGTCTAGAAAACACGCCATCAGGGTTCAAATGAATTTGGACGGGTGGGCTATGAAGACTGACACGCATCTCAGACGGCTGTGGCAAGATCGTGCCGGCAATTTCGGGATTATGACGGCGGTAATGCTTCCTGTCCTTCTCGGCGCCGCCGGGCTGGCCATCGACTTTACTCGTGCCATGGATGAGAAGGGCAGGCTCCAGTCGCTCGCTGACGCCGCCACGCTCGCAGCCGTAACAGAGATGGCAGGCAGCGACGAGATGAGCGAAGCCGAAGCGGAAAGCAAGGCGGAAGCCTTCCTCTTTGCGAACGCTCGGGCGACATGTGAAGCCACGGGCAAGAGCGCGGAAGAATGCGAGCAGGAAGTCGCCCAGTGGAAACAGAACACGGATACTGAGGCGCTGGTCGTCACAACGCCGAAGAAAAATGCGACCAGCTACGAGGTCCGCATGAAGACGACCCAGAGCGTGGCACTCAGCGGTCTCAGCGCCGTCCTCGGCTTCAAGACGATGAACGTCAGCGTCGAAAGCGTGGCCGTGAGCGGGCGCCAAGGCAACGCCCTGTCGATGTATCTCGTACTGGACGAATCCCTCTCGATGGACTGGGATACCTCGACGATCGATCCCGTGCATCCGACGAAGCAGGAATCTTACAGATGCGGTCCGAATACATGCTATAGGACCGTCCCCAACTACGTAAGGAAGATGGCGTCCTTGAAGACGGCGGCGGCGGTCATGTTCCAGGAGTTGGACAAAGCGGATCCGAACAAGGACCTGATCCGCGTGGGAGCGACCTCCTACGACGACAAGACCAAGAAGGAACAGCCCATCCAATGGGGGAGGAAGGCCGTGTCTGACTACGTCAAGAACCTGCCGGACAGGCCCGACGGGGGAACCGACGCCAGCGGCGCGATGATGAATGCCTTCAAGGCATTGAGCCAGTCGAAGAAGACGGAGGCGCAAGCGCACGGCGCGGTGGGCAACACCAGTTTTGAACGGTTCATCGTCTTCATGACAGATGGCGAGATGACCGGAAACACCAACGGCAGCTGGAACAAGAGCTACGATGACAAGGTCCGCAAGGTTTGTGACGACGCCAAGGCCGATGGCCTCACAAACGGCGCGAAAACCGGTGGCATAAAGATCTACACCATCGCGTTCATGGCTCCGCCCAAAGGTAAGGAACTGCTGGCATACTGCTCCAGCGGAGAAGGCTACTCCTATGAGCCCGCCAACATGACCCAGTTGGTGCAGACCTTCGGCGAAATCGCTCGCAAGGCCGCCAAGACGGGTACCCGTCTGACGAACTGAGTTTCGACAAGATTGCAGGTCAGAAG
>JAEYTV010000417.1 GCA_023433855.1 Pseudomonadota bacterium
GCGACAAAATTGAAGGCCCATCCTAAAATCCGCGCCCTGTAACTTCCCCGGGCCACAAAAGTTTCACGAACGGGAGAAGTGACGCTCCGGCAGGGTTACGGCCCGATAGCGTTCCGGGAACTTGAAGCTAGGGATTGGCGCCCCCGGGTGCGGAGGGGCCATCGACCCCGTTTGCCGCGGAGCGGTCAGGCGCCGGATCAGTTCCGCCCGGATGGAACAGAAGCCAACCGACGATCGAGACGAGGAAGACTGCCGCTATGCCGACCGACCACCGCGAACGGCCGGTGCCGCGAGCGGACGACGGGCGTTTTTGACCTTCATATGCGGTTGATGTCTCGCTCGAACCGTAAGGGTCAGTTCCTGTTGTGGCCATGGCTGTTGCTCCTTTGCAGTCAAACAACCGCTTGTGCCTATAGGTTCCCCGATGGGGCATCTATCGTTACTCGTCATTCCCGTCGGCCAGTATCCGCAATCGTGAAGGCTTGGCGAAACGACTCCAGCGCCTGCTCCGGATCGTCCTTCGCGAAAGCTTCCATTGCGACGGTCCCGTGATAGCCCATCTGGAAAAGGGCGCGCGCGATCGCCGGATAATTGATCTCCCCCGTTCCAGGTTCGCAACGTCCCGGCACGTCTGCCACTTGCACCTCACCGATCCAGGGAAGGCAGGCGCGGCAGGTTTCGACCAGGTTTCCCTCGCCGATCTGCACGTGATAGAGATCAAGGTTGAGCCGCAGGCGCGGATGACCAATCGAGGAAACCAGCGCCAGCGTGTCTTCCGCCCGGGCAAAGGGGGTCCCCGGATGATCAAGCGACAGGTTGAGGTTCTCCAGCGTAAAAACCACATCCTCCTCTTCCGCCATCTCCGCCACCCGGGCGAGTGTGTCCCGCGCCTTCAGCCACATGGCTCCCGTGACGACATGACAAGGGCGAACCGGCAATCCGTTTCTGCCAAGCCCCGTGCCGTGCAGGTTGAGCCGCGCCACGCCCAACTGTTTGCCGATGCGGGCTGTGTCGCGCGCCGAACGCAGGAGAGCATCCGCGCCTTCGTCGTCGGCGAGACGACCGGATATGTATCCGTTCATGATGGAGAAGGTCGCTCCGGATTTCCGCAGCGAGGCAAGATCATGGTCCGGCCAGTTCCACAGGCCGACCTCAAAGCCCATTTCCGCCAGTCGCGCGCAACGCCAGCCGATCGGTCTGTCCTGCCAGATCATCTCGGCGCAGGCAGCAAGGGTAAAGGGTTGATGCATGCGAGTTTCCCCGACAAAGCGTTAGGTTCAGCGCATCAGGTGCTCAACGGCAGGTGCCGCGACGAACCGCCACTTGCGCAGGGGTCCTGCCATAACGTTGAGGTAGTACATCTCGAAGCCATATGGTGCGCCGCATGGATGGTGGCCGCGCGGCACGCAGACCACGTCCCCGTCGTGAACGGCCATCGTCTCGTTCAACTGGAGGTCATCCGTGTACACCCGCTGTATGCCAAAACCGTCAGAAGGATTGAGCCGGTGATAATAGGTTTCTTCGAGGTAGGTGATGCGGGGAAAGTCATCCTCGTCGTGGCGATGGCTCGGATAGCTTGACCAGTGGCCGGCAGGGGTAAAGACCTCCGTCACCAGAAGAGAGTCGCAATAATCCTCGGTTTCCATGGCAATGTTGTTGATGTAGCGAGTGTTGGTCCCCTCGCCCCGCGATGTGAGGGTAATGCCATCAGGGCCGATCCTGCGGGCTCGATGACCGCCGGTTGCAGGCGCGGAACAGGCGGCGATCACGCAATCGCTTTCGGCAACCGCTTCCCACTCGCTACCGTTCGGCAGGTATAGGCAGTGCGGCGGGCTTTTCTCGAACACGCTCATGCGCTCCCCCAGAACCCCCCAATCCTGCTGCCCATCCCGGATCGCCGCTTTACCCTCCACCACGACAAGAATGACCTCCCGGTCGCCCGTTGCCTCACTCGCACGTTCGCCGGGCCGTAGCCGGTAGAGCGAGAACCCGACATAGCGCCAGCCCGCCAGCGCTGGCGTGATGTCATGTACCTTGCCGTGCCGGCCGAAGGGGCGGTGAAGAAGATTGGACATTGGTGCACTCCCTCTTCCGGGCTTATATCAAGCCAACGGCGGCTGCTTCGCTCCGCAGCGTCGTCAGACCAAGCGACTGATAGGTGAAGGGGTTCCTGACCTCCGGGTCCTGTTCGGCCTCGATGACGATCCACCCCTCGTAGGCCGCATCCTTCAGGAGCGCCAGCAGCGGACCGAACTGGACGCTTCCCTCACTATCGCCCGGTACCGTAAAGACGCCAGCGCGCACGCCGTCCATGAAGGACATGCCTGTGTCTCTGACTTGCCGCATCACCGCAGGCCGTACGTTCTTGGCATGGAAATGGCTGACCCGGCCCACATGTCTTGCGAGCACGGGAGCCGGGTCCTGCCCCTGCCCGCCGAAATAGCAATGACCCGCATCGAAAAGAAGGCGTGTCTCCGGTCCAGTCGCCTCCATGAACGCGTCGATCTCTTCGGGCGTTTCGACCACCGTTCCCATGTGATGATGATAGGCAAGGCGGATGCCCTGCGCAGCCGTGAAAGTGGCCAGTTCCTCGATCTTGGCACCGAGGGCCTGCATCTGAGTAGGCGAAAGGACGGGGCTTTGCGACAGCGGCACCTGCAGCCCCTGGATGCTGTTCGAGGTCTCACAGGCAATACAGACCGTGCAGCCATTGTACTTCAACTTGTCGAGATGTGGCTGGATTGCCTTCTTTTCTTCTTCAACCGAGTGGTCAAGAAGGTTCAACGAGTGCCAGCCGGACACGAACGCCAGTCCGTAGGAACCAAGAAGCTGCTTCAGCGCTTGCGAATCGTCGGGCCAGCGGTGGCCGTTCTCGATCCCGTCGAAGCCGATTTCTGCTGCCTCACGAAGGATCTGATCGGTCGGAATGTGGGCGCCCAGGGTTTGGTCATCATCATTGGCCCAGGCTATGGGATTGGTGCCGAAGCGGATCATGGTCTGCCCTCAATTCACAAGTGTCTGCTTTGCGGCACCTTCAAGATAGCCGGCATAAGCCTGCCGGAGCTTCTCGGTCGTGCCGACCTCCGGCACAGGCACGTCCCACCAATGTCCCGCGTCAGCAAAGCCCGGGCCCTTGCTTGGGTCGGTATCGATGACGATCACAGTGGGGATGTCCCGCTGACGTGCGGCGGCGACCTCCCTTTCGAGATCGCCGATGTCGTTCGCCTTGACCGCCACGGTGCCCAGCGACCGGGCGTGGGCCACGAAATCGATCTCCGGTAGCTGTTCGATGTTGCAGTCCCGGTAGAGATTGTTGAACGCTTCGCCGCCGCTTGCCTGCTGCAGCCTGTTGATGCAGCCAAATCCTCGGTTGTCCGTCAGCACCACGGTGAACGGGATCTTGCGCATCACCGCAGTCGCCAGTTCGGAATTGGCCATCATGTAGGAACCGTCGCCGACGAAGCAGATCACCTCACGCTCCGGCAAAGCCAGCTTGACCCCCATGGCTCCGGCGATCTCGTAACCCATGCAGGAATAGCCGTATTCCATATGATAGCCGCCCTGGCCCGGCTGCCATAACAGTTTGAGCGCGCCGGGCATGGTGCCCGCCGCACCGAGAGCAATGGCGTTGTAGTCGGTCGCCCGTTGCACAGCGCCGATGACCTGTGCGTCGGTGGGCAGCGATCCTTCGTCGAGGGTGGGCGCGGCACAGTGATTGTCAACGGCTGCAAGCCATTCGGATCTCCATGAAGCGTCGGGTGGCGGCGCGCGATGACCACCAAGGAACTGTCCAAGGGCTGCCAGCGCAGCCTTGGCGTCGGCGATAACGCCGATCGCACCGTGCTTGTCCGCATCATAGCCCTGCACGTTGATCGAAACGAGGCGGCGGGATGGCGCTTCAAACAGCGACCAGGAGCCTGTGGTAAAATCCTGAAACCGTGTGCCGATGCCAATCACGAGATCTGCCTGGCGAGCCAGCCTGTTTGCGGCCGCGGAGCCGTCGACGCCAGCCGCACCGAAGTTCATCGGATGGCTTTGGGCAAGTGCCGACTTGCCGGCCTGTGTCTCCACAACAGGAATGGCGTGGCGCGCCGCAAAGTCGGCAAGCTCCTGTTCGGCTTCACTGTAGATGACCCCGCCGCCCGCAACGATGACAGGTTGGCGGGCCAGGCGGATCATATCCGCGACATCATCAAGGTCCCGTTGGTCGGCGGCTGGCCTGCGGATGCGCCACGTTTTGCGCTCGAAGAATTCCTGGGGGAAATTCCAGGCCTCCGCCTGCACATCCTGGCAGAAGGACAGCGTCACCGGTCCACAGTCCGCGGGATCCGTCATGACCCGTAGCGCCCGCGGGAGGGCTGTCAGCAACTGTTCGGGCCGCGTAATGCGATCAAAGTACCGGCTGACTGGGCGGAAGCAGTCGTTGGCTGATACCGTGCCGTCGCCAAAATCCTCCACCTGCTGCAACACCGGATCCGGGCGTCGATTGGCAAACACGTCGCCAGGAATCAGAAGCACGGGCAGGCGGTTCACATGGGCGAGTGCGGCCGCCGTCACCATATTGGTCGCGCCCGGCCCGATGGAGGATGTTACGGCTTGCGCCCGACGGCGCTTCTTCGCCTTCGCATAGGCAATCGCCGCATGTGCCATGGTCTGCTCGTTCTGGCCACGCCATGTCGGCAGCCCATTGCCGGCCTTTTGCAGCGCCTCCCCCAGACCCGCCACATTGCCGTGGCCGAAGATGGCCCAAACTCCGTCGATGAACCGCTCGCCCTCTTCGGTCATCTGGGCACCAAGCCATTTTACCATCGCTTGCGCCGCGGTCAGTCGAACCGTATTCATGCTGCCTCCCCTGCCTTCTGTCGCGCCCCGTCCCAGATGCTGCAGAGCCTGGAATAACGCTTCGCCATTGCGTCGACTGCCGCGGCGTCGGACATAACTCCGCCCATCCAGTCACGGGCCACATCCCCGAAGATGGTCCGGCCCACGGCAAATCCCCTGACCAGTTCGAACCGCGCGGCGATCTCGAAACTGTGCGCCAGTTCCTCCTCGGCCGAGTCCAGTCCGAGAACCACGATGCCGCGGGTGTGGCGGTCATTGTCTTCGATGGCGGCAATGGCGTTCGTCCAGGCAGTCTCGGAGGTCATCGGCTCCAGTTTCCACCAGTCCGGATAGATGCCGGCCGCATAGAACTGACGGATCAGCGCGGCAGTTGTGGCGTCGTTGGTGGGGCCCGCCCTGGATGGAACGATCTCCAGCAGGAACTCCAGCCGGTTGCGTCTTGCGGCGGCGAACAGTTGCGCGACGCGCTGCTCCTGGTCCGCGCGCAACGCGGCATCGTCATCCGGATGGCAGAGGCAGAGGACCTTGACCACATTCTCGCGCGGCCATGCTGAAAGGCCTCCGCAATCCGGGCCGAGTTCTGGCTCGAGCGCCAGCGGCCGCGAGCCGGGCCACTCTGCCGGGCGGCCGACCCACAGGCCGGTTCCGCTGGCTCTGTGCAGCGCTGAACGACCGATGCGGCTGTCGCAGAGAATACCGTATCCACTCCGCCCCGCCTGTACGCGGAGGGCGGCGTCGAGGCAGAGTTCCTTGAAGCGGCCACCCTTTAACGGGGTAAAGCCCTCCATGTCCTGCAGTTGTTGGCGGTGATCGAAAGCGAAGACGCGCATGGTGGACCAGTCGCCGCTCACCCGCGTGTGACGGGTCGTCGACCAGTGAAGCTGTTCAAGTTCCGCGTCATTGCGCAGGTCGGGTCTGACGATGCCACGCTCCAGGAAAAACTGCAGTTCTTGCCAGGTTGGATAGGCTGGCGTGCAGCCGTGGCGGCTGACGGCCATCGCGCCGCAGGCATTGGCGTATTTCATCGAGGCTGGCCAGTCTTCCCCGGTGAGCCAGCCCCGCAACAGCCCGGCAAAGAAACCGTCGCCAGCCCCAAGGACGTTGAAGACCTCGATTGGAAATCCCTGCCCGCTCTGCCCCTTGTCCAGGCTGCCGGGGATGTCGGCGTCGAACGCAACGGCACCAAGAGGTCCGCGCTTGCAGACAAGCACCGCCCCGCTGGCGCCGCGTACCGCACGAAGCGCCTGCAGCGTATCGGTGGATCCGCCCGCAATGTGGAACTCCTCCTCCGTACCGACGATCAGGTCGAAATAGTGCAGCAATGCCTGCAGCCTTGCCGTAACCTTCGCGCTTTCGACGAAACGGCTTTCCCCCTCTCCGTGACTTGCAACACCCCAGAGATTGGGCCGGTAGTCAATGTCAAGCGCGGTTCGCAAGCCGTGTCGCCGGGCAAGCCGGAGCGCCTTGATGACCGCAGCTTCGGTGCGAGGGTGACTGAGATGCGTGCCGGTGACGACAAGCGCGCGCGCCGAGGCGATGAAGTCCTCGTCTATGTCTTCCTCGCACAACGCCATGTCGGCGCAGTTCTCGCGGTAGAAGATCAACGGGAACTGCCGGTCGTCACGAATGCCCAGGATGACGAGGGCCGTGAGCCGTTGCGGATCGGTCTTGACCCCGTCGGTCACGACACCCTCCCGGCCAAGTTGCTCAAGGATGAAGCGGCCCATATGCTCGTCGCCGACGCGGCTGATCAACCCGCTCCTTAATCCCAGTCGGGCGCTGCCACAGGCGATATTGGTCGGAGAACCGCCGATATACTTCTCGAACGATCCCATGTCTTCCAGCCGGCCGCCAACCTGGGTCCCGTAAAGGTCGACACCGGCACGACCGAGGGTGATGACGTCAAGGGTTCTGGTCAATCGCGCTGCCTCCCGATGTGGACCGTCCGGCCATTGGAGGCCGCAAAAGCGTGGATGATCCTCTCGATCTCGAGACCCGCTGCAAAATCGGGGCCCACGTTGGGTCCCCCGTCGATGGCCGCCAGCAGATCGCGAGCCTCAATCACTTTCTGCTCGTTGAAACCGAAGTTGTGGCCGGGAGCCGGGCAAAACGCCGCGAAGTCCGGCTGTTCCGGCCCGCTCAGATGGCGCTGGAACCCCGCCTCGCCGCTGCGATGCACCCACAATTCGTTCATGTTCTCCTGGTCGAAGACTATCGTTCCTTCGGTGCCATGGATCTCCCACTGCAGCCGGCACTTGCGCCCCCGCGCAACCCGCGAGGTTGCAAAGGTCCCCTGGGCACCGGACACGAAACGAAGCAGCGCCATCGCGCTATCCTCGTTTTCCACCCGCCGTGGTCCATTGGGCGACGGCCGATCTGGGACAACCGTCTGTACCTGGGCAACCAGCTGATCAACCGGTCCCATCAATGCAAGCATGTGGCTGACCAGATGGCAGCCCAGATCGCCGAGCGCACCAAGACCGCCACCCTCGTGAGTCATCCGCCAGGACCACGGGAGGAGAGGGTCCGCGGAATAATCCTCGTCATAGACCCCGCGGAAGGCAACCGGCTCTCCGATATCGCCCCTGCGTACCATCTGCCGGGCCGATTGAAATGCCGGGCTTCTCAGATAGTTATAGCCGAGGATCGTAACTTGGCCTGGACAGGCCGCAGCAGCCTCTGCCATGGCTTCGGCGTCGGCAAGCGTCAACGCCATCGGTTTTTCCAGCCAGACATGCTTGCCGGCGCGCAAGGCCAGCTCGGCCATGGAACGGTGCATGCCGTTCGGTGCCGTGATAGAGACGACATCAACATCCGGGTCCGTGAAGGCCTCCTCCCAGTGCGCCGTTCCCCTGGCAAAACCGAACTGGCGGGCGAACATCGCGGCTGTTGCCTCCTGCACGTCGGCAAGAATTTCCAGCCGTGGGTGAGTTCCCCCGAAGACAGCTCCCACATTGCGCCAGGCCATGGCGTGGCACTTCCCCATGAAGCCCGTTCCGATGAGAGCAACACCAAGTTGGGTCTGCGGTTGTAACAAAGACATGTCCTCTTTCCGGGGTTCAACGGGTGGAGATCGGCCGACGGCGCAACAGGCGTCAGATCGTTCCGCCAAGGGAACCCTCGAGCTCTGCAAGTTCTTGCCCGCCGGCCATCAGCTCCTGCAACTGCGAGGCGTTGATCTCGCCTCGTCGTGCAGTTCCAAGTGTCTGGCCCCGGTTCAGAACGGTGAACCGGTCGCCTACGGCCATGGCATGGCGGACGTTATGGGAGATGAACACGATTCCGACGCCCTGTTGGCGCACCCGGTTGATGGTCGCGAGCACATTGGAGGTTTGCCGCACACCGAGCGCGGAGGTCGGCTCGTCGAGGATCAGCACCTTGGCACCGAAATACACAGCGCGAGCAATCGCCACCGTCTGACGCTCGCCGCCGGACAACGTGCCGACAGCCTGATCGGGCGCACGAAGGTTGATGCCCATCTTGCGCATTTCTGCCATGGTGATCTCGTTGGCCGTTTCGAGGTCGAACCGCTTGAAGAGGCCGCGGCCTTTTGTCGGCTCGCGCCCCATGAAAAAATTTCTCGTAACCGACATGAGCGGGATCATGGCGAGGTCCTGGAAGACGGTTGCGATACCGGCCTCCATGGCGTCGCGTGGGCTGTTGAAGGACATCGGGTTGCCTTCGAAGGTAATCGATCCCTCGGTCGGTCTGTGTACGCCCGACATTGTCTTGATGAAGGTCGACTTGCCGGCACCATTATCGCCCAGCAGGCAGTGGCATTCGCCCGCCCTGACGTCGAAGGTGACACCATTTAATGCGATGACGTTGCCATAGTGCTTCTTGATGTTTTCCATATGGATGATTGGAGCGCTCATATCATCGCTCCCCCGTGACCCGTCGACGGATCACGTTGTTGAAGATCACCGCCAGCAGAAGCATTGCTCCGAGGAAGACCTGGAACCAGTCCTGGTCAAACCGCGTGTAGGTCAGCCCGATCGTCACCATACCGAAGATGATCGCACCGAAGAAGGCGCCGATCGCCGACCCATATCCCCCAGTCAGTAGGCAGCCGCCGATAACGGCGGTGATGATCGCCTCGAATTCCTTCATGAAGCCGCGACGCGCGTCGGTGGAGCCGGCGTCTATGACCGTGATGATGGCCACAAGAGCCGCCGCCATGGCGGTCAGCATGAAGAGTGATATCTTGACCCGACGGACCGGCACCCCGGAATTCTGTGCGGCATGGGCATCGCCGCCCGTCGCGAAGATCCAGTTTCCGGCCGGGGTACGCAACAACACGTAGGTCGCGGCGATCGCGAAAGCGACGAACCAGAGAATCTCGACCGGTATGCCGGGGATCTTTGGTGCTCCTGATTTGAAGGTATCCACCAGGCCGGCTTGTGCCAGCCAGGTCATGAGGAAACCAAATGCGTCGCCGGAAAAAAGCGGCGCAAGAAAATCGCCCTCGACGGCATCACGCACGCCGCGCAGTTGCGTGGAACCGCCGGTGAAGATCTTCAGGCCGACCAGCGAAGCCCCGCGCAGGATGAAGAGGCCGGCGAGGGTCACGATAAAGGATGGCAGACCGGTTCGGATCACCACGACGCCGTTGGCGGCTCCGAGTGCCGCGGCCAGTCCGAGCGTCAGCGGAATCGCAATGACAAGCGAAACGCCGAGGTTGACAGTGAACACCCCGAACATCATGCCGGTGAAGGCGACCATCGAGCCGATCGACAGGTCGAACTCTCCGCCGATCATCAGCATCGCGGCGGCGATCCCAAGGATGCCAAGCTGCGCCGCAGGCGTCATGAAGTTCATGATACCTGACAGCGTAAACATGGTGCGATCAGCGGTGAACAAAAAGAAGAGGGTGACGAGTACAAGACCACCGACTGCGCCAAGTTCGGGCCGTTTCATCAGTCTGGTGGCGAGCGACTCCGATTTCACCCTCTCGTCTGCTTGTACCAACATGTCGGTGGACATGGCTTCCTCCCGAAGGCTGGCCGGGCCGGTCGGCGGCCCGGCATCTATGCGGCTAGCGGATGCCCTGAGCAGAAAGGTCGATGACCTTTGCGGCAGTGTCTTTCGTCACGAGGTTGGGACCGGAGGGAACGTCGCCGCCAGGGACGAGGCCGTACTGGGCGTTCAAGGAGAGAAAGGCGACCGGCAGATAACCCTGCAGGAACTGCTGCTGGTCGATCGCGAAGGCAGCCTTTCCGTCGGCAACGTTCTGAAGAAATCCGGCCGACAGGTCGAAGGTTGCGACCAGCACGTCGTCACGGCCGACTGCTTGCGCCGCCTTCACGGCGGGTTCGCCGACCAGGGACGCGTTCAGGCTGAGGAC
>JAEYTV010000457.1 GCA_023433855.1 Pseudomonadota bacterium
GTCGAACGGCTCTCGTACTCGGTGCCATCGGTCATGACGACCTTGATCATGTGGTAGTCGGGATGAATGTCAGCCTTCATGTCGATAATCCTGCTGTTCCGAGGGTCCATATGTCGCAATTGCGAGCAAGACGCCTCTTTAATAAATGAAGCCGCGGACCGGCCCGGTCACGGCTTCCCAATTTGATGCGGAGCCTATACAGGAAGGCTGCCGGAAGTACAAGTACCCACCCGACACAGCAGGCATGATCAGTTCCGAGGGAAAATTGGCAGACGCTCCAGACAATCCGCCAAGAGGCAAAGCGCTCAGACCCCTTGCAAGGCTTCTTCCCTACCTTTCCCGCTATCGGCGGCTGGTTGCCGGAGCCATCCTTTTCCTGACCTTGGCTGCCATGGCAACGCTGGCGCTGCCGCTGGCGGTGCGCCGGATGGTGGACCACGGGTTCGCCGCGTCCGATGGCAGCTTCATCAACAACTACTTCGTCATGTTGCTTGCTTTGGCATCGCTCCTCGCGGTTGCCAGCGCCATGCGCTACTACTACGTGATCACGATCGGCGAGCGCGTGGTTGCCGACCTTCGCCGGGAAGTGTTCTCGCATATCACCCGGCTTTCGCCTGCCTTCTACGACATCAACCAGTCGGGCGAGATCGTGTCGCGGCTGACCGCAGACACGACGCAGATCAAGTCCGCCTTCGGTTCGGCTGCGTCGCAGGCGCTTCGCAACACCATTCTCTGCATCGGCGCCATGGCGATGATGATCTATACGAGCCCCCGGCTGTCTGCCCTGGTGCTCGGCGCGATCCCGTTGATCGTCTTTCCCCTCGTGGCATTCGGACGCTCCGTCCGGAGGCGGTCCCGGGCGGCCCAGGATACGCTTGCCGAGACTTCCGCATTCGCCGCTGAAACCATAGGTGCGACACGGACGGTGCAGGCCTTCGGCGGGGAAGCACTCGCGGCCATCCGCTACGGCAGCACGGTGGAGACCGCCTATGAAGCGGCCCGCGTCGCGATCAAGGCTCGTGCATTATTGACCGGATTCGGTATTCTTCTTGTCTTCGGCAGCGTCGTGGGCGTACTCTGGTACGGCGCACAGAGTGTCCTGGCTGGTACGATGACGGCCGGCACCCTCGGCCAGTTTGTGCTCTACTCGGTGATTGCCGCCAGTTCCCTCGGACAGCTTTCGGAAGTATGGGGCGAGCTTTCTTCGGCAGGCGGAGCTGCTGAACGGCTGACTGAATTGCTCCACGAGGAGCCGGCGATCATCGACCCGCCAGATCCGGTTGCCCTCCCCTCGCCCCCTCGTGGTGAGGTGGAGTTTGAGGATGTGTCCTTCGCCTACCCGGCGCGTGTCAACACCGTCACGCTGAACTCCCTGTCGTTCAGGATAAAGGCAGGCGAGACGGTCGCAATCGTAGGCCCCTCAGGCGCCGGCAAAAGCACCATCCTGTCCCTTCTGATGCGTTTTTACGATCCGTCGAACGGAGCGGTGAGGCTCGACGGCGTCGATCTGAGGCGGGCGCGGCTCGCCGACCTCCGGTCTCGGCTCGCCATCGTTCCACAGGACGTCACGATCTTTGCCGCATCGATCCACGACAACATCGCATTCGGCATGCCAAACGCCGACCGGCAGGCCGTACGGCAGGCGGCGGTCGCCGCACAGGCCGACGAGTTCATCTCACGGTTGGACCAGGGCTACGACACCTTGGCAGGCGAGCGCGGCATCACCCTGTCCGGCGGCCAGCGGCAACGGATCGCAATCGCCCGCGCAATTCTGAAGGATGCGCCGGTTCTTCTGCTCGATGAGGCGACTTCCGCACTCGATGCCGAAAGCGAGACGCTCGTCCAGAAGGCGCTTGACGGGCTCATGCACGGCAGGACCACGCTTGTGATCGCTCACCGACTGGCAACCGTCCTCAAGGCGGACCGCATCCTGGTCATGGACGGCGGCCAGGTTGTCGAGGAAGGCACGCATCAGAGCCTGATTGCCAAGGGTGGTCTTTATGCGAGGCTCGCCCGCCTTCAGTTCCACGATATCGAAAGACAGAGCGCGATAGCGCTGTAAGCACCAGAGCCGCCCCCGCGGATCGAACGGAGGACAATGACCACCGCCATGCACTCACGCTGGGATCGCCCGGTCATCGTTTCATTGGGAGAGCCGGTTGCCGAAACCTCTATCGAGACACCTCAGGCAGCCGCCTGGGCGATGATTGAGGACTGGCCAGTCGAAGATGGGACAGCGCTTGACCGAGCGCTTGCCGTCTGCGCCGCAGTCGATGCCGGCCGGTCGCGGCCGGAGGATGCCCGGCGCGCCTTTGTCGAAGCCGCCAAGGAGGCCGCCATATTCATCCGCGGCTAAGGCTTGCCGTGTACCCGGCAGGTCTGCCACCCCCGACCTTGCACGGTGCCTTCACCTTACCCGACTGAACGTGAATTTGACGACATAGTCGCCGTTGCGCTTCACCTTTGTTCTGGTGCGCACGTCGACGGGGCCGCCCAATTCGCCCTCGGCTCTCGCGAAGGCGTCACGCGCCTTGGCCATGGCGCTGTGGTAAGTGCTGTTGTCCCGCCGCGGGCTGTCGGCAAGCGCCTTCACCAATGCGGATATGTCTTGCCTGTCTTCAGCCATCAATCAACGCTCGGTCAGCTTGAGCTCGATGCGGCGGTTCTGCGAATTGGCTTCAGGCCCCGTGCCTGATGAAATCGGCTGGAACTCACCGAAACCGGCCGCGACCAGTCGGTTGGCCGGGACTCCCTTGGAGATCAGGTACTTCACCACCGACGTGGCGCGGGCGGAAGACAGTTCCCAGTTGTCGCGGAACCTTCCGGTGCCGGTAAGCGGCGAGTTGTCCGTGTGCCCGTCCACACGAAGGACCCAGTTGATCTCGGAGGGAATTTCCTTTGCAAGTTCGAGTAGCGCAGTGGCCAGTTTATCCATCTCGACGCGGCCGGCATCATCCAACTCGCTGCCGCCGACCGGAAACAGAACCTCTGACTGAAACACGAAGCGGTCCCCGACAATACGAATATTCTCCCGGTCCGACAGGATCTCACGCAGACGACCGAAGAAGTCGGAGCGGTAGCGATTCAGCTCCTGCACCCGCTGCGCCAGGGCGACGTTCAGGCGGCGGCCAAGATCAGCGATCTGCGCTTGCGAGGTCTGGTCCTTCGCCTCCGACGCCTGCAGCGCTGCCTCGACGGCTGCGATCTGGGCACGCAAAGCCGCGATCTGCTGGTTCAGAAGCTCGATTTGACTCGCTGCGCGCGCACTTAACTGCTGTTCCTGACTGAGCTGGCTGGTCAGTTCGCCGACGCGAGCATTGGCCGCCTCGCTGTTGCCGGCTCCTTGGTTCAGCAACTGCTGAAGGCGCGAACGCTCGTCTTCGGATGCCGCGAGCGAGGACTGCAGATTCGCAAGCTGATCCTCGAAATCCTGGCTGTTGCTCTTTTCCAGCGCCAGAAGCTCCGTCAGCTCGGCGATCTGGTTGTTCAACCGGCTCAGCACTTCGTCCCGGCCGGAAATCTCCCGGCTGAGGAGAAACTGCGCCAGCACGAAAACCGTGAGCAGGAACATGATGGCAAGAAGCAGCGTGGATAAAGCGTCCACGAACCCCGGCCAGTAGTCAACGCCCCGTTCCCGGCGGCGGTTCTTGGCAAGCGCCATCGGCTATTTCCCTCCGACCTTGTCGGAGAGCCGGTCGAGTGTGCGCCGCAGCGCCTTTGCCTCCTCCTGCTGGGCCTCGATCCAGTCGCGCAGCATCTGCTGTTCGTTGCGCATGTTCTTGACGAGACCTTGAATCCCCTCCGCCAGGTTGGCCATGGCTGAAAGGGACCTGTCGCTATGAATTCCTCCTTCCGAGCCCTTGGCCTGTGCAGCGGCGAGCAATCTGAGCTGCTCCGTCAACGCACGGATTTCGGCCGAAGAGCCATGGGCAATCGTCTCGGCCGCAAGCGGCATGTCAGATCCCACGTCCGTGACGGAAGAAAGCCAGTTTTCCAGCTCCGTATAGAAGCGGTTCTGGGCCCGCCCGGCCTGCAGGTCGAGGAAACCGAGGATGAGCGAGCCTGAAAGGCCGAGCAGCGACGAGGAGAAGGCCGTGCCCATGCCGGCCAGAGGCTGGCTCAGGCCGCTCTTTATGGCGGCGAGGACATCGTTCGAATCGCCGGAACTGGGATCCAGCGCGCCGATGACGTTGCTGATAGAGCCGATCGTTCCGATCAGCCCCCAGAACGTTCCCAGCAATCCGAGAAACACGAGCAAGCCGATAAGATAACGCGAGATATCGCGGGATTCGTCGAGCCGCGTTCCAATCGTATCGAGGATGGAGCGAAAGGCCGTAGTCGAAAGGGCCATCTTGCGGCGGCTGCCGAGCAGCGTGCGCATCGGCGCGAGAAGCCGAGGTTCGCGACCGACCTTGTCGGCGTCTCCCGCAGCCCGGAAGGAGTTGAACCAGCGCACTTCCGGAATGAGCCCGATGACCTGATTGAAAACGAGGATGATGCCGATCAGCAGCACGCCGAGAATCAGCCCGTTGAGACCCGGATTGGTCTGGAACGCATGAGCAGCCTGGCGGTAGAGGATCGCGGCCACGAAGGCGACGATGATCAGGAAGATCGCCATCGTCCAGAGGAAGGACAACGGGTTCGAGAGTTTGTAGGCATAGCCGCCGCGCGCTTCAGACTCATCCAGATCGTCCAGTCTCGCAGTCGCCATGATATGCCTTTGCCTCCGGTACTCTTCCGCGCCGGAGGCTAGTTGAAAATTGCGACGAATTGAAGTGCGGAAGCTGCGGAAAACAGCCGACATTTCCGGCTGGAGATCCCGGATGCTGCAGCCGGCGCGTTCGTCAGCGACCGGGTATCGGGCGGTTGGCGACCTCTAGCAAGGCTTTGCGGATGAGCTCGTTGCCGGCAACGATGTTGCCGCTTGTGAGCATGTCCGGGCTCCCGTTCATGTCGCTGACGAAACCGCCCGCTTCACGGATGAGGAGGATTCCAGCAGCCATGTCCCAGGGAGAAAGATCCCGTTCCCAAAAGCCGTCGAAGCGGCCTGCTGCGACATAGGCGAGATCGAGCGCAGCGGCTCCGAGCCGTCGGATGCCGGCCGCCTCGCCCATCACATGCCTCATCTCGACGAGGAACTTGCCGTGATTGCCGCGGCCGAGATGCGGTATGCCGCAGCCGATCACACAGTCGGAAAGGACGCGACGGGCCGCTACCCGGATGCGCCGGTCGTTCATGAAGGCTCCACCGCCCTTCTCGGCCGTGAAGAGTTCGTCCGTGGCCGGATTGAAGATGACACCCGCGACAATCTCACCATTCCGCTCAAGCGCGATCGACACCGCGAACTGCGGAATCCCGTGCAGAAAGTTGGTGGTCCCATCGAGCGGATCCACGATCCAGCGGTGGGCACCATCCGTGCCCTTCACCTCTTCGCTCTCCTCGCCGAGGAAGCCGTAGGTAGGACGTGCTTTCAGCAACTCGTCCCGGACGATCTTTTCAGCCTTGATATCAGCCTGGGATACGAAATCGCTCGGACCCTTCACCGAAACCTGCAGATTCTGTACCTCCCCGAAATCACGGGAGAGCGACTTGCCTGCCTTCAGGGCAGCCTGAACCATGACATTGAGTAGAGCGGAGCGGGCCATGCGGGAAAATCCTTGCGCGTTGTCCCGGATTGGATGCCAGCGGGACGGCGGTCTTTTGCATTGTCTTGATGGGCCGGTTCAAGACCATAAAACCGGGGGAAATTCAAGTCATGGGATGGTGTCCACGCAGTCGTGATCGTACCCGGCTCAGGTCCCGGTGATCGCGACGGCAACTCTCTCCGGTGCAACCCACATGCTGGAAGCCGACATTCCCGGGCAGCCGTACGCCACCTGTACCGACCCGCAGCTCCCCTGCATCAGTGCCTGATAGCTGCGACAGTTTCATGCATCGAGACCCATTCCCGTCGATGACGCGCCAAGGAATGCGTTGAAAGCCGCCTTCCGACAAAAGCTATCCCCGGCGGAAGCGGTTGGCCGCCTCGATTGCCTGCTTCTGCGTTTCCTCGTTGATGCCGAGGAAGAAGTCCTCCAGTTCCGGATCCTGAAGACCGGCCCTGCGCGACAGGACGTACCATTTCGCCGCCTGGGCCGGATCGGGCCGGGTTCCCAGCGCATTGATATAGAGATGAGCGAGCTTGTTCTGGGCAACGACGTTGCCCCGGTGGGCAGCGATCCGCATCCACTCGAAACCCTGCTCGTAATCCCGGTCTCCCGCCACGCCGTTGACGAGCCACATGCCCATGTCGAGTTGCGCCGTGTCGAAGCCGGACCGGGCCGCCCGCTCCAGCCATTCACGCGCCCGCGTCTTTTTTTCAGCCGGCAGGTCTTTCAGCGCGACATAAAGCTGGGCAACCGCATATTGCGCGTCCGCAACCCCTTGCTGAGCGGCCTTCTCGTAGAACGGAAGCGCAAGCCGCAAACCTTTCTCGCCCGGATTATCGGCAACCAGGATCTGGGCCCAGTTGAACTGCGCCGACGAGTTGCCAGCCTCGGCTGCCTTGCGCATGAACTCGTCAGCTTTTTTCTTGTCGCGGGGAACCTGCCGCCCGTCCATCAGGAGCAGAGCATACTGAAACATGGCTGGAGGATCGCCGCCCTCGGCAGCCTTCTGATACCAGAAGATGGCGGACTTGACGTCACGCTTGACGCCCTGACCCTTCATCATCATCTCGGCTACGAGCGTCTGCGCTGCGGCGTTTCCGGCACCGGCCAGTGAAAGCGCCTTGTACAGTGCCGTCACGTAGAGACCGCGCTGGTAGGCACCGTAGGCTTCGTCGATCGGCCCCTTGTATTCCTTCTCGGGCGGCGGTGGCGGGAGGGCTGCGCCCATGCGCCGGTAGAGTTCGACGCCGCCGGAGGGAACAATGCCATCTGCCTGCCGCTCGGGAACACTGGCCGGATTCTCCTCGGGAAGAACAGTCGGGGTCTCCACCCGCTCCTGCTTCATCGGCTGGGCGTCGGGTTCGATCGGCCGCGTCAAAGCCCGCATATCCGCCTGCGCCATCACGAGGCAAGGCAGCATGGCCGATCCGAACGCTGCGGTCAGCAGTCTCTTGATCATCGCACGGGAGGCTCGGTTCAGGGGCATGGCTGAGTTTCAAACCTGAAACCGTGGCGCTTTTTCGTCGAGAAGCGCATTGACCTCGGCGACGGCGACCGCCGCCCCTGCCGGATTGTCGAAGACCGCGGCGCGCAACGCAACGAATTCGGCCCCGCTCTCCGCAACCGCGACGACCGAGTCCGGACTGCTGCCCCCCATGACGATGCAGGGAACCTCGACCATCGAGGCCCACCACTCTCCAAGGGCAAGGTTCTTCGGATGAACTTCCGGCTTGATGTCCCCATCGAGCTTGCCGAAAAAGATGTAGTCGGGACGCAACTCGCCGATCTGCAGCGCCTGGTGACGGTCGGGGGCTCCACCCGTGCCAACGATCATCTTCGGCACAAACTTCTCGATGGCCTCCTGAAGGTCAGGCAATGCGCCATCCAGGTGCAGACCATCCGCCTTCACACGTCCGGCAACGCGGCTGTCTCCGGCGATCAGCGCAGCCGCGCCGGCTGCCTGAATGATCGGAACCAACGTTTCGGCCCGTTTCTGGAATGCCTGATCGTCCATGCCATACTGCGGCAGTATCACCGAGGCGACGTCTCCTCCCGAGAGCGCGTCCTCGAGCTGCCGTGACTGCAGGTCGGCGTCATCCCTATCGGGAACGATGAGGACTAGGCGGCAGCGATCTTCCGGTTCGGTCAATGAGTCATCCTGTCATGCGAACGGTTCATGACACATCCGCACTCGTTTTCCATCCGCGAATTCGATAGACCGGACCGACTGAAGGATCAACCGTCCCTCCCGTTTGAAGATCCCATGCCAGATACGCTCACCCTGACGTTTTTCACCTTCGCGATACCTGCCGTTCTGGTCGTAGGCCTCTCCAAGGGCGGGATCGGCGGGGCGATCGGTCTCATGGGGGTTCCCTTGATGTCCATGGCGGTGGATCCGGTCAAGGCCGCAGCCATCTTCCTGCCGATCCTGATCCTGATGGATATTGTCGCACTTTGGTCCTGGCGCCGTTACAACGATCCCGAAACGCTGCTGATGATCCTTCCCGGAGGACTTGTCGGAATTGCCCTCGGCTGGGCGACATCGGCGTATGTTTCCGATGACGCGCTTCGGCTGGTCATCGCCATCGCAACCATCCTGTTTACGGTCCGCTACTTCTGGCAGGTCTATGGCCCGCGTTCCGGACAGCCGGGCAAGCCGTTGCCGCATCGTCCCGTTGCCGCCACCTTCTGGGGTTCGCTCTCCGGGTACGCGAGCTTTGTCGCCCATGCCGGCGGCCCCCCGTTCCAGATCTACGTTCTGCCGATGCGCCTGGATCCGAAATCTTACACCGGCGCCAGCATCCGCTTTTTTGCAATCGTCAACGCGGTGAAGGTGATCCCTTACTTCTTTCTCGGCGCCCTCGATCGGGAGAACCTGACGATCTCTGCCACCTTGCTACCGGTCGCCCTCATAGCAACCGTCCTCGGTGCGACCATCGTCAAGCACATGAAGGCCGAGCTTTTTTACCCGATGACCTATGGCCTTGCCTTCCTCGCGGGTCTCAAGCTTCTTTGGGATGGCCTGCCATTCTGACAGCCAGCGCGGCACGACCGCCAGGGCGTGCTGCGACGCACAATAAACCTTGCCGCGAATTGCTGTTTGACGTAAATTCCAGTGTATGACGATACCCGATCCGTTTGCAGCCATCGCTGATCCAAACAGACGTTATCTGCTGGAGGAACTGCGGCGTTCCCCGAAGACGGTGCGCGAACTGTCTGATGGTTTGCCGATCAGCCGCCCGGCCGTGTCTCAACACCTTAAGGCGTTACTTGACAGCAATCTGGTGACGGTCAGGGCGCAAGGGACAACGCGGGTCTATGCCGTCAATGCCAAGGGGTTCGACAAGCTCAACTTCTGGCTCGATCAGTTCTGGTCGTAATCGCCAAACCACGACCAGAACGTTATTGCACTTACGGATTGGTTTCTTTGCCGCTTTCCATGCCTCCTACCGTGTCATACGTGAGGCAGCGGCCGGCTCTCCTGTTTTATTGCAGCTTAGTGACGCGTAGAGGCTTTAAGGCGTTGCATCTGATCCTTGATACGCAACTTGCGGCGCTTGATCTCGGCGATCTCCCGGTCGTCGGAAGAGGGAGATGCAAGAATGGCCTGGAGCTCTTCCTCTAGAGCGCCGTGCTTCTTTTCAAGCGCTGCGATATGAGCCTGGACGGTCATTTGGCATGTTCCTTCCTTGGTCACCTGCCTCGGCATTCCCTTCTGCCGAGGCTTCAGGTTTGCGACGGAATTGTGACACGATCAGTGCTGTTTGTCGAAGGAGAAATCGTGGTTTCTGTTGGGCAAATTCGTGACAACGCCTAACTTCCCGTTAAGCCGGATTGGTGGTAGAGGCTTGCGGAGATTGCCGGGCCGGGTTCAAGGATGGCCGGCATGATTATGGGGAATGACATGGCTGACCAGGAACAGGCGGACATCCGCCTGACGCTCGCAAAACTCCGCCAGGAACATGAGGATTACGATGCCGCCATCAACGCCATGATCGAAGTGGGCTGTGACGCACTTCGAGTGCAGCGCATGAAGAAGAAGAAGCTGGCCATCAAGGACAAGATGAGCCAGCTGGAAGATCAGATCATCCCCGACATCATTGCCTGAGGGAGCTATCATGCCGACGGAACGCCCCCCTGTCGCCATCATCATGGGCAGCCAGTCCGATTGGGAAACCATGAAGAATGCGGCCGATACGCTGGAAGCGCTCGATATCGGCTATGAAGCCCGGATCGTCTCAGCGCACCGAACGCCCGAGCGGATGGTGGAGTTTGCAAAGTCCGCCCGCGCCGAGGGCTTCCAGGTCATCATAGCCGGAGCCGGCGGAGCCGCCCATCTTCCAGGAATGACCGCCGCGATGACGCCGCTGCCGGTCTTTGGAGTACCGGTGCAGTCGAAGGCACTTTCCGGTCAGGATAGTCTCCTGTCGATAGTCCAGATGCCCGCAGGCATTCCGGTGGGCACTCTTGCGATCGGCAAGGCCGGCGCGATCAATGCGGCCCTGCTTGCGGCTGCCGTTCTGGCGCTCAGCGACGATGAAGTCGCCGATCGTCTCGACGAGTGGCGCGCACGTCAGAGCGCGGCGGTTGCCGACTATCCCCTCGACGAGGCTCCATGACAATATCCACCATCGGCATCATTGGCGGCGGGCAGCTGGGCCGCATGCTGGCAATGGCCGCAGCGCGGCTGAACTTCTCCACGGTCGTTCTCGATCCGCAGGCAGACTGTCCGGCCGCCCAGCTGGCAACCGCTCAGATCGTCGCCCCCTACAGCGACCCGCAAGCTCTCGCCCAGCTCGCCAGACGCTGCGACATCGTAACCTACGAATTCGAGAACGTCCCGGTTGCCGCCGCCGAAGCACTGCAGCGTTCGTTGCCCGTCTATCCGCCGCCCAGGGCGCTTGAGGTGTCGCAGGACCGGCTGACGGAGAAACGTTTCCTGAACGAGTGCGGCATCGAAACCGCGCAGTTCCGCCCGGTAGACAACCAGGCGGAGCTTGAACAGGCGCTCAGGGATTTCGACGGCCAAGGGGTTCTGAAGACCCGCCGGCTGGGTTATGACGGCAAGGGGCAGCGCGTCTTCCGTTCCGCGGACGACGACCCGGCGGGCGCCTTCGAGGCCCTGGGTGCGGTGCCGCTTATCCTTGAAAGTATGGTCCCGTTCGAGCGGGAAATCTCCATCATTGCGGCGAGAGCCACCGATGGAACCATCTCCTGCTACGATCCCGCGGAAAACATCCACCGTAATGGCATCCTCCACACGTCTACCGTGCCCGCCCGCATCTCCGGTCCGACGGCAGCCACCGCGCGCGATTCGGCCGCCAAACTCCTCGCAGCACTGGATTATGTCGGCGTCATCGGCATTGAATTCTTCGTCATGGCAGATGGCAAGCTGATTGCCAACGAGATCGCCCCGCGGGTTCACAATTCCGGCCACTGGACGGAAGCCGCCTGCGTCATATCGCAGTTCGAGCAGCATATCCGCGCCGTCTCCGGCCTGCCGCTCGGCGCTCCTGAGCGTCATTCCGATTGCATCATGACGAACCTCATTGGCGACGACATCCTCGACCTCCCGGCCTGGCTCTCCGAGCCCGACACACTGGTCCACCTTTACGGCAAGGCACAGTCCCGTCCCGGCCGAAAAATGGGCCATGTAACCAAACTCATCGGCCCGAAACCACTGCCGAAAGGTTGACATGGAACGAGGCCCGGGTTATCTGCACGCCAACCTGAGGCGCGCTCCTTATTCTCCGGGACAAGGCGGCGCGCTTCCGATGATTAGAGACAAGCGGCTTCACAGCCCACAGACTGCTGGACCAGTACAATGAAAATCAAGAACTCGCTCAAGGCGCTCAAGGCTCGTCATCGCGATAACCGTCTGGTTCGCCGCAAGGGCCGCATATATATCATCAACAAGCAGAATCCGCGTTTCAAGGCCCGCCAGGGCTGAGAATGTTCGGCGGGGCTGGGCCACGCCAATCAATTTGTCGACAGTTCGGCAAATCGGGTTTGACCTTCAGCGCATGCAGATTACTTTATCTGCATGCGCTATTCTCGTTTTATGTCCCTGATTCTGGTTGCTGCAAGCGGATTGTGGCCGGCCTGGGCTCAGTCCGTCGTGCCGGATGCCGCAGCTCCCGTTCAGTCCGCGCCAGCCGCGCCGCAGCCTCTCCCGTCTGGTTCCGCCGAGACCTCTAGGGTCCATAAGCCGGTCGATTCGCTGTTCGATGCGCTGAGGCGCGAACGCAATCCGGACAAGGCGCGCGCCATCGCCGCTCAGATAGCAGCCGATCTCAGCGATTCGGGAAGCGCTACCGTCAATCTCCTGATGGAATGGGCTACTAACGCCATCAAGGAAAAGCGGAACGCAGCTGCGCTGGACTTCCTCGACAGGGCAACCCTGCTTGAGCCCTCCTTTGCCGAGGGATGGAACCGGCGGGCCACGCTTCACTACGCGATGGGCAATGCCCGAAAGTCCATGGCCGATATCGCTGAGGTATTGAAGCGGGAGCCACGCCATTTCGGGGCCTTGGCCGGCTTGGCAGCTATCCTCATGGAAGCCGGCAAGGATGAACTGGCGTTAAAGGCTTGGGAAGACTATCTGGAAATCTACCCTGCCGATCGCGACGCCCAGGAAGCGGTTGCGAAACTCTCCGAAAAGATCGCGGGAAGCCGAACCTGACTGAAAATTGAGGCGACCCTGTCGCTCCTCGTAGGCATTCCGGCGAGGGCTTCCCATTCACGGCCTAAAAGGCCGGACGATCGAAAGAACCTTTCCCAGTCAAGGTGAACTGATCGACGTCGGCGGCTTCAGGAGGAAGTCGGTGCGTGTTCCCGCCCCCAAGCACTGCAAACCTGAGGCCGCTCGTCTTCATCCATGGGGGCGAGTGGCGGTCTGCGTGACCGGGAGGCAGCTTTCCGGCGGGCGCTTGAGGCGCTGCGCCGAACTCCTTTGGGTCGACAAGCCAGGACATTCCTATTCGGAGCGTGGCAGGCCCGAAATCCATTCACGGGGACTGGTGCGAGACCTTCCAACTGCGGACCGCGTCGAGACCCGCAACCTCGGCCACAAGCCCGATTTTCTTTCGAGAGGTCGCAGTCGCAGCGATCGAGAAGCTTGCCGTCATGGCTCGTGATCTGCAGGCTGCTGCTTGCCGAGCAGAACCAGTTTGGTGCCGGGGAAGCGGCACCGCCCGAACGGGATCCCTCCATCGAGAATACCTGAGGCGGTCAAATCCGGCGGCTATCCCGTCCCTCGGGTCGGGAGCCGCCCCGAGGCAATGGTCGACGTTATTCCGACCTCACACGCCCGTTTGACCGTCGGAGCCGATATAGGCGATGCGCAGCATGTTGGTGGCACCAGGCGTCCCAAGCGGCACCCCGGCCGAGATGATGATCCGGTCTCCAGGCTTGCCAAACCCTTCGGACACGACGATGCGGCAGGCGCGGTTGACCATGTCATCGAGATCGGTGGCATCCTGCGTAACCACGCAGTGCATCCCCCACACCAGGGAGAGCCGGCGTGCCGTCTGCACATTCGGCGACAGGGCAATGAT
>JAEYTV010000494.1 GCA_023433855.1 Pseudomonadota bacterium
ATTCACTGCCCACGCCGCTGTTGGCGATCACTTCCGCGTCGGGCATATGGGAGGTGCGGGCGCTACTGCCCCATTCCGCGGGCAGGTCGACCGCACCCGCCATCGGTCGGGTCAACTCATAGGCTGCCCGCTTTCTGAACGCGGCCGCGTCAGACGGTTCATCCTGGCTCAACCAGAAGCGAGAATAGCTTGTCTCCGCTGCCGACAGTATTTCGCGCCGCAGGTCGCGGGGGACAACCTCCATCAACCGGGCAGTCGAGGCGGTCCTGCTGAAGAATTCGCTTTTCACCGCGGTCTTCAGAGCCTTGTCGCGATCGTCCCAGGAAATTAGGAAGGAGAGCGTCTGAGAGGAAATCAGGGCAAGCAGCATGAATCCGATGAACTGCGCAGCCAAGCTTCTCTGCCACCAGCGGATCATAGGGCCTCCACATTGACTGAAAGACTATAGCCACCACCCCAGTGCGTCTTGATGATAGCCGGATTTTTGGGATCGCTTTCGATCTTCTTGCGCAACCGGCTGACCTGATTGTCGATACTGCGGTCGAAGATATCCGCCGTGCGCCCCGCGGTGAGATCGAGAAGCTGATCGCGACTGAGCACGATCCCCGGATGTTCGAGGAAGGTTTTGAGCAGGCGGAATTCGACCGTGCTCAGAGCGACCCCGATGCCGTCCCGTCCTGTGAGTTCCTGGCGGCCGACATCCAGCCGCCATTGATCAAAGCCCAGGACGTTGGACGGCACCCGCCCGTTGGCGTTGTTCGGCGAAGCGTTCACCCTTCTCAGGACTGCCCGAATGCGTGCCAGCAATTCCCGGGGGTTGAACGGCTTGGTGAGATAGTCGTCAGCCCCAAGTTCCAGGCCGACTATACGATCCGCATCCTCCGCCATGGCGGTGAGGAAGATGATGGGGACGTTTGTCCTGTGCCGAAGGTCGCGGCACAAGGATATGCCGTCTTCTCCGGGCATCATGATGTCAAGGACGATCAGATCAACAGGATGGCGCTCGAGAAGCCGCCGCAACGCCTGTCCATTATCCGCCAGGCTCACTTTGTAACCCTGCTGTTCGAGGTATCGCCCGACCAGGTCTCGTATGTCACGGTGGTCGTCCACCACAGCTATGTGCGGTAAAGCCTCTGTACTCAACTTCACGTGCTCCTGGCTTACAGCTTTGTATTCTTGCCCCGGCGCCACCATGGTCTATCAAATACTATCGAAAACCTGATCGTCGGGATAGCCGCGACCGGAGGCCGCCAGCCATCCGCTCGCGCCCTCCGGTAAGTGTTCGCAGCACGTAGTTTGCGACCTGCGCTGCGACATCGGTATCTTGAATGAACTGCCGTTAGTTCGGACGAACGGCGCCTTCGTAGTAATCGCCGCTGTTGATCGTACCGGTGTGAAGGTCCTGACCACGGAAAGCGGCACGCGCCGCTCCGGGGAAAAAGAACGTCCGGTCATGGTCTTTCAGACGGCCTGCCGACAGTGCTCGGCCGGGCTGGGCAGTGTTGCCGCTGATGCCGTCATAATATTCGCCTTCCGCAGCGGTTGCGGCTACGCCGCCCGATGCGGCCAGGGTGAGTGCGAGGGTTGCAATCTTGATGTTCATTGGTTTTTCCTTTCCAGGTCTCAAACATGCGCCCGGCAGGCGCCTCTGTGGTTGACTGTTAGCCCGCGGCGTTTCCGTCCCGATCACCGATCCGGCGGTCGTCGCGGCTGGTGCTATGACCAAACACGGTGGTGCCTTCCCGCTGCGCCAGGACAACATGGTCGCCACGACCCTGCTCCTTGACCGCGTCCTGCAATGCCCGGGGATCAACGTCGGCCCGCGCAAATGCAACGCCACTGAAGTTCGGTGCGACGATGAGAACAGCGAGCGTCGCAAAAGAGAGTTTCTTCAACATGTGGGTTTCCTTTCGGCTTGTTGCTTACCAAACCTCGTCTGGTACGAGACGGAATGTAATCGCCGCATGTCGCAGAGATGTGCCGGGGCCTTGGAAAATTGTATCGAAGTGTATCATCGCGTCGCGGCGGCCTCCCGCCGGCAGTCACGATCACGCGCTGCCGGCGGCAGCCGTCGGGCCTCAGGACATCTTGTTCGATGAAGTGAACGGCATGCTGCGGAGCCGCGCTTTGCTCCGGGGAGTCATGCAGGCGCGGGTGGCTCTGCGCCGCATTGGTTCGGCGGCTGGGTCCTGCAAGCCCAGATACCAATCCGTCGATCGCCGGCAAGACGCCAAGAGGCGCCAGACCGATACCGTGGAGACGTTCCCGGTTCCCGGCCAGGCTTTGCCCGGGGGCGGTTCTGCTGTCGAGCGGCCCGCCCGGCGTCGGGTCGCAGGCTCGTCCAGGCTCTCTGCGGATTCGTGACGGAACAATATATCCCCCGCGGCAAGATCAGGTTGCCGCGGGGGATCCAAGCGAGATGATCTGTACTGTCCGGCAGGTGCTGCCGGTTGCGTCACTTCATCGTGGGGATCACAAATTCGGCGCCGTCCTTGACGCCCGACGGCCAGCGGGAGGTGACCGTCTTGGTCTTGGTATAGAACCGGAAAGCGTCCGGGCCGTGCTGGTTCAGGTCACCGAAGCCCGAAGCCTTCCAGCCACCGAAGGTGTAATAGGCGATCGGGACGGGGATCGGAACGTTGATGCCCACCATGCCCACCTCGACGCGCGAAGCGAAGTCTCTGGCCGCATCGCCGTCACGCGTGAAGATGGCGACCCCGTTTCCGTATTCGTGCTCATTGGGCAGCCGGAGCGCATCCTCGTAGGTGTCGGCGCGTACGACACTCAGCACCGGGCCAAAGATTTCCTCCTTGTAGATCCGCATGTCGGGTGTCACCTCGTCGAAAAGGCAGCCACCCATGTAGTAGCCGTTCTCATACCCCTGCATCTTGAAGCCGCGCCCGTCGACGACCAGCTTTGCGCCCTCCTTCACACCGGTATCGACATAGTCGGTGATGCGTTGCAGGGCCTGCTTCGTAACCACCGGGCCGAAGTCGGCCTTCGTATCCGTGGACGGTCCGACCTTCAGCGCCTCGACGCGCGGAATGAGCCGTTCCATCACGCGGTCGGCAATCTCCTTGCCCACGGGTACCGCCACGGAGATCGCCATGCAGCGCTCGCCGGCCGAACCGTAGCCCGCACCGATGAGAGCATCGACCGTCTGGTCGACGTCGGCGTCCGGCATGATGATCATGTGGTTCTTGGCACCGCCGAAGCACTGGGCGCGCTTGCCGTTCGCCGTGGCGCGACCGTAGATGTACTGGGCAATCGGCGTGGAGCCGACGAAGCCCACCGCCTTGATGTCGGGATGGTCCAGAAGGGCGTCGACCGCTTCCTTGTCGCCGTTCACGACGTTGAAGATGCCGGCTGGCAGGCCCGCCTCGAGGAACAGTTCGGCAAGCCGCATCGGCACGCCCGGATCGCGTTCGGACGGCTTCAGGACGAAGGCGTTGCCGCAGACGATCGCGGGGCCGGCCTTCCAGAGCGGGATCATGGCCGGGAAGTTGAAGGGCGTGATGCCGGCGACCACGCCGAGTGGCTGGCGCATCGAATAAACATCGATCCCGGTGCCGGCGTTGTCTGTGAATTCGCCCTTCAGCATATGTGCGGCACCGAGGCAGACCTCGACGACCTCGAGGCCACGCTGGATGTCACCCTTGGCGTCGGGAATGGTCTTGCCATGCTCGCGAGCCAGAAGCTCGGCCAGGGAATCCATCTCGGCTTCGACCAGTTCCAGGAACTTGCGCATCACGCGCACGCGCCGCTGCGGGTTCACCGCAGCCCAGGCCGGCTGGGCAGCCTTGGCATTGGCCACGGCCTCGGCGACTTCCTGCGGGGTAGCGAGCGCCACGCGTCCCTGAACCGAGCCGTCGAGCGGCTGGAAGATCTCGGTGGATCGTCCGCTTTTGCCGGCGACGGGCTTGCCACCAATGAAATGTCCTACGTCACGCATGGAGATCCTCCTCTAGAGCCATTTTGGCCAACATGCCCTCTGGAAAAAAGCATTGCAACGTCACATAACTCGCATCCGATGTGCAAAAACTAAAGTTCGGGCCAATGGACTGGGATAACGTTCGTGTATTTCTCGCTGTCGCGCGCGCAGGACAGATCTTGGCGGCATCCAAGCGCCTGGGGGTCAACCATGCGACGGTTGCCCGCCGGATGACGGCGCTCGAGGATGCCCTGAGCACGCGATTGCTCACGCGCCGGACAAATGGCTGCGAGCTGACGCCGGCCGGCGAAAACTTCCTCCAGTTTGCCGAACGCATCGAGGCGGAGATGCTGTCGGCGCGCTCGGCGCTCGGCGAGGAGGACGTCGTCATCGCCGGCACCGTCAGGATCGGCGCGCCCGACGGCTTCGGCATCAGCTTCCTTGCTCCCGTCCTGTCGCAGCTGACGCTGCGGCACCCCCACCTCAAGGTCCAGCTGGTGCCCGTGCCCGTGTCATTCTCGCTGTCGCGGAGAGAGGCCGATATTGCCATCACCGTCGACATCCCCGCCCAAGGTCGGCTGATCGCGAAAAAGCTCGTGGACTACAGCCTCGCCCTCTACGCCGGCCGCTCCTATCTTAAGGAGCGGTCCGCTCCGGCATCGGTGGCCGATCTCTCCGACCACCGGTTGGTTGGCTATGTGGAGGATCTGCTGGTCAATCCCTCGCTGCATTATGCTCCCGAATTCAGCCGCGAATGGCATGCCAATTTCGAGATCTCCAGTTCGCTGGGCCAGGTCGCGGCTGTACGGGCCGGCGCCGGTATCGGCATGCTCCATACCTTCATTGCCCGCGAGCATGACGACCTGATCCCCGTCCTGCCCGATTGCAGCATACGGCGGTCGTACTGGCTGTCCTATCACGAGTCCGTAAGGGGATTGCAGCGGGTCAAGGTGGTGGCGGATTTCATCACCGGGGAGGTGAGCAAGGCGGCCCAGCGCTTCGCGTGAGGGGCATCCAGTGCGAGGCGCATCCGCATCCTATTCGAAGTGATAGGGCAGCACCCCACGCTCGTTGTGGTCGATCCCTATCTTCCGCTTGACGGGGGGCGTCGCCCTGCTCGGACAGGAATGGCGTTCGCAAATCCGGCACGAGACGCCGATGAGGTCGTGGCGGGAGCGGGGCGAATAGCCGAGATCATCGGCATAGACGAATGCGTCGGCATAAGCGACCTCGCAACCGAAGGCGAGGACGTAGGTCGCCTCGACACCGCGGTAGCCGCCGATCCGCTTCGTCACCTGCACGGCCAGCGAGAGGTACCGTGCGCCGTCGGGGGTCTCCGCCAGCTGCCTGATGATCTGTCCCTGGCTTTCAAAGGCCATGTGGGCGTTCCAGAGCGGGCAAGCCGCGCCATAACGGGCGAACTGGAGTTTCGTCGCGCTGTGTCGTTTGGTGATGTTGCCGGCTCGATCGATGCGCGCAAAGAAGATCGGCACGCCCTTGTTGCCTGGCCGCTGAAGGGTCGATAGCCGATGACAGACCTGCTCGATCGACGTGCCGAAACGAACCGCCAGCAGGTCGACGTCATGCCTCAGCTCCCGCGCGGCCTGCGCAAAGGCCGTATACGGCATCAGCAGCGCTCCGGCGAAGTAGTTCTGCAATCCGCTGCGGCATATCTCGGCCGCCTCGGGAGAGCGGAAACCGGCGGCCTCGATGACGGAGCTGATCACGCTCGGCGCCTCGAACTGTGCAAGCTGGATGCCGAGCTGGAACTGCTGCGTCTGTACCGATGACGACGCGTTGAGATAAAGCAGCCTCGACCCGGCATCGTACCTGCGCAACACATCCTCGGCAGGCAGGTGCCTGATGCGCACGCCATGCGCGTCCTCCAGGCGGTTCCGCAGGCCCGCATAGGGCTCGCCCGGGATGTTGAGCGACGCGGCGAGCGCCTCGGCGGCGATATCGAGGTCGTGGATGTAGTTGTCGATGAAATGGAAGAAGTCCCGCACCTCCTCGTAGGGGGATCTCTCCGAAAGCCCCCGCGCCAGCTCCTGGTCGATGCCGGCGAGCTGTTCGCTGTTGCGCCGGTAGGCCTGGTGCGCGGCAATCAGCGCATGGGCAATGCTCGGTGCATTCTGGGTGACAAGCTTCAGCTCCTGCAGCGTCGGGGAATATCCCTCGAACAGCGGATCCGACAGCGCTTCGGAAAACGCCGACAGGAGGCGGTCGCTTTCCCCCGTGACGAGCTCGGAGATTTCCAGTTCGAACTTGTCGACCAGCGCAAGCAGCACCGTGGCCGAGACAGGCCGCTGGTTGCTCTCGATCTGGTTCAGGTAGCTCGTCGAGATCCCCAGCCGCTCGGCAAACTGCGCCTGGGTCGCCTTGCTGGTCAGCCGCAGTTCCCGCACACGCTTACCGATAAAGAGTTTTCCTGCCGCCATTTCGCAAATTCACAATTTCGGATTTTCTTTTTTATAATTTTCCAGCCGCACCCGCTCAACCCTTTATTCCGCGGCAGCACCGTTCTAGAACTACGTGAGGAAGCGAGGACCGATGCAAAGGGTAACCGAACAACTTGAGGCACGTCGCGCCGAGGCTCGTCTGGGTGGCGGCGAAAGGCGGATTGCCGCTCAACACGCCAAGGGCAAGCTGACGGCGCGCGAACGGCTCGACGTCCTGCTTGACGAAGGATCCTTCGAAGAGTTCGACATGTATGTCACCCACCGGGCAGTGGATTTCGGCATGGCCGAGCAGAAGGTGGCGGGCGACGGCGTGGTCACCGGCTGGGGCACGATCAACGGCCGCCAGGTCTATGTCTTCTCCCAGGATTTTACCGTGCTGGGCGGTTCGCTGTCGGAGACCCATGCGCAGAAAATCTGCAAGATCATGGACATGGCGGTACGCGTTGGCGCCCCCGTGATCGGACTGAATGACTCAGGCGGCGCGCGCATCCAGGAAGGCGTCGCCTCTCTTGCCGGCTACGCGGAAGTCTTCCGCCGCAATGCCGACGCCTCCGGCGTCATTCCGCAGATTTCCGTGATCATGGGCCCATGCGCCGGCGGGGCGGTCTATTCTCCCGCCATGACCGACTTCATCTTCATGGTGCGCGACAGTTCCTACATGTTCGTCACCGGGCCGGACGTGGTGAAGACGGTGACCAACGAGATCGTCACCGCGGAGGAACTCGGCGGCGCCAGCACCCACACCAAGAAGTCCTCCGTCGCGGATGCCGCCTACGAGAACGACATCGAGGCGCTCGAGGCAGTCCGGCAGCTCTTTGATTTCCTGCCCTTGAACAATCGCGACAAGGTGCCGGTGCGCCCCTTTCACGATGATCCGGCCCGCATTGAAAACCGCCTCGACAGTTTGATCCCGGACAGCGCCGCCAAGCCCTACGACATGAAGGAGCTGATCCTGGCGATTGCCGACGAAGGCGATTTCTTCGAGATCCAGGAAGCCTTTGCCAGGAACATCATCACCGGCTTCATCCGGCTGGAAGGCCAGACGGTCGGGGTCGTCGCCAACCAGCCAATGGTGCTGGCCGGCTGCCTCGACATCGACTCGTCCCGCAAGGCGGCCCGCTTCGTGCGGTTCTGCGACGCCTTTTCGATCCCGATCCTGACGCTGGTCGACGTGCCCGGATTCCTGCCGGGCGTTGCGCAGGAATACGGCGGCGTCATCAAGCACGGCGCCAAGCTGCTTTTCGCCTATTCGGAAGCAACAGTGCCGATGGTGACGCTCATCACCCGCAAGGCCTATGGCGGCGCCTACGACGTCATGGCGTCGAAGCATATTGGCGCGGACATCAACTACGCCTGGCCGACCGCGGAGATCGCCGTGATGGGCGCCAAGGGCGCCACCGAAATCCTCTACCGCTCCGAACTCGGCGACCGCGACCGGATCGCGGCGCGCGCGGCGGAATACGAGGAGCGCTTCGCCAACCCCTTCGTCGCCGCCGAACGCGGCTTTATCGACGAGGTCATCATGCCCCATTCCTCCCGCCGCCGCATCGCCCGCGCGTTTGCCTCGCTCAGAAACAAGCAGGTGACGACGCACTGGAAGAAGCACGACACGATTCCGCTCTAGAGGTGAACGATGTGCCAGCACGTTTTTTCGTGGCAAGCAAAGTTATGCGACACCGAGACAACTCGCTGTTCTGGCGGGAATCGAAAATCTCCAGTGGGATGACCATGAAGGCCAGATGGATGGTGCCTGTGCTGCATAGACATTCCGTCGAGCCTGAATCGCGCAGGCATCAAGTGGAAACCGGATCGAGATCCAATGTTCTTTAATATCGAAGAGTAAGGCAGCCGGATGATCAAGAAGATCCTGATCGCCAATCGCGGCGAAATTGCCTGCCGGGTCATCAGGACGGCGAAGAAGATGGGCATTGCCACCGTGGCAGTCTATTCCGATGCCGATCGCGAGGCGCTGAACGTGCGTATGGCCGACGAGGCGGTGCATATCGGCCCCTCGCCGTCCAACCAGTCCTATATCGTCATCGACAGGATCCTGGAGGCGATCCGCAGGACGGGCGCCGATGCGGTCCATCCGGGCTACGGCTTCCTGTCGGAGAACCCCGCTTTCGCCGAGGCGCTGGAAAAGGAAGGCGTCACCTTTATCGGGCCGCCGGTCGGCGCGATAAAGGCCATGGGCGACAAGATCACGTCGAAGAAGCTTGCTGCAGAGGCCGGCGTCTCCACGGTGCCCGGACACATGGGGCTGATCGAGGATGCCGACGAGGCGGTGAGAATTTCCGCCGCCATCGGTTACCCCGTGATGATCAAGGCGTCGGCTGGCGGTGGCGGCAAGGGCATGCGCATCGCCTGGAACGACGCGGAAGCCCGCGAAGGCTTCCAGTCGTCGAAGAACGAGGCGAGAAATTCCTTCGGCGATGACCGGATCTTCATCGAGAAATTCGTCACGGAGCCGCGCCATATCGAAATCCAGGTGCTGGGCGACAAGCACGGCACGATACTCTATCTCGGCGAACGCGAATGCTCCATCCAGCGCCGCAACCAGAAGGTCATCGAGGAGGCGCCGTCGCCTTTCCTTGACGAGGCCACCCGCAAGGCCATGGGCGAGCAGGCCGTCGCGCTTTCGAAAGCCGTGGGTTACCATTCGGCCGGCACCGTCGAGTTCATCGTCGACGGCGACCGCAACTTCTACTTCCTCGAGATGAACACCCGTCTGCAGGTGGAGCATCCTGTCACCGAACTCGTCACCGGCATCGATCTGGTGGAGCAGATGATCCGGGTCGCCGCCGGCGAAAAGCTGTCGTTTGGCCAGGATGACGTCAGGCTCGACGGCTGGGCGATCGAATGTCGGCTTTATGCGGAAGACCCCTATCGCAACTTCCTGCCGTCGATCGGTCGCCTGACGCGCTACCGCCCGCCGGGGGAAGGAAGGCGCGGCGACGGCACGATCGTGCGCAACGATACCGGCGTCTTCGACGGCGGCGAGATCTCCATGTATTACGACCCGATGATCGCCAAGCTTTGCACCTGGGCGCCGGACCGGCAGACCGCCATCCGCGCCATGGGCGATGCACTGGACGATTTCGAGCTTGAGGGTATCGGCCACAACCTGCCGTTCCTGTCGGCGGTGATGGAGCATACGCGATTCCGCTCGGGAAAGATCACCACCGCCTTCATCGCCGAAGAGTTCCCGGAAGGTTTTTCCGGCGTGAAGCCTGACGCCGGCGCGGTCCGCCGCCTCGCGGCAATCGCCGTGCTGGTCAACCAGGCGCTACAGGAGCGGGCGGTACAGATTTCCGGGACGATCGGCAATCACCGCCGGGTCGTCGGGCGGGACTGGATCGTGACGCTCGCCAATAACGAGGTTCCCGCCACTTTCGAGACCTCGGCTGATGGCAGCTTCGTCCGCTTTGACGATGGCGAGGCGCTTTCCGTCGCCGGCGACTGGCTGCCGGGCCGCAGCCATGCGAGTTTCCATGTAGGCGGGCGTCACATGGGCGTGAAGGTCGATCTCGTCGGCACGGCGATCCGGCTCCGCTGGCGCGGCATTGACCTGACCGCTCGGGTCCGCAGCCCCCGCGTCGCCGAACTCGCTCGCCTCATGCCGGTCAAGCTGCCGCCCGACACGTCGAAGATGCTGCTTTGCCCTATGCCCGGCGTCATCACGTATGTCGCGGTGGATGTGGGTGATCAGGTTGAAGCCGGACAAACACTTGCGACGGTCGAGGCGATGAAGATGGAGAACGTGCTGAAGGCGGAAAAACAGGGGGTCGTGAAGCGGGTCGTAGCTGTCGCGGGCCAGAGCCTCGCCGTGGACGAACTGATCATGGAGTTCGAATAACGGTCGCCGATCTGAAGATGGTTGAAAGCACCTCCTGGATTTGCAGAGGAGCCCGAAGGCTCGGGCCGAGCGTCGCAGTCGCCCGTCTTGGTTCTGCCGCGCAAAAGTCAGGAGCCAGCCAGCCGCCCCCGGATCCGGCGGCCGTGGTCCTGCCCGCTGTAGAAGATCGCGACGATACGGATGATTTGATCTGTCTCGTTTATCTCGAAGTAGAAGACCGTCTGGTTCTTGGTAACGTGGCGCAGTCCCGGCCTGACCCCCGTCAGCAACGTTCCTTGGTATGGCGCTCGCAACAGGGCTCGCATGTCGAGTTTCATCGACTCGATGCGTTTGCAGGCCTTTTCGAAAGCCTCCGGCAGCGGTTCACCGAAAGCCATATAGGATTCGAGAAGGTGATCGAAAATCAGATCCAGATCGTGGGCTGCCTCATCAGAGCGCACGACCTCATAGGCCATGGGCTTTTCTCTTCCGCTCGATCATCTCGTCGATCTGCCGGTCACTTTCTTCCATCGTCAGGAACTTCCCGTTCATCCGCCGATCGATCAGCGCCTTCACGGCAGCAAGCTCGGCCTCTTTCAATTCCGTCTCCTCGCGGAGAAGCTCAAGTCCGCGCTGGACGACGGCACTCACGCTGGAATAGCGGCCTTCCTCGACGAGCCGACGGGCAAACGCGTCCTGCTGGTCCGAGATCGACACCGAAGCTTTCACGGTCATGGCATATCCCCTGTTGCGTCACCAGAATACTACCTGGTAGCATTAGGGTCAAATTTTGGCGGACAGAGACGCGTTGGTTTTCCCCTCCCGCTCGGCCTGTGACTATACTTGCCGCGTCCCGCCCTCGGATACACCGGGAGGCGTCCTGGCGAGGCGGGGCCGGCACTGGTGGTGGAGAAAGGACGTGAGTCTTCATCATCGGGGTTCGCGGAAAATGGTCTCCCTCCGGCGACACGGGGGAAGCAGATGGCTTCGGACCGGCCACCTGCTT
>JAEYTV010000586.1 GCA_023433855.1 Pseudomonadota bacterium
GGCGGCCGCGACAGCTCGGTGTTCTGTCAGCGGTTGCCAAACAGCCCGGAGCGAGATGGCATTTCTTCGGGGCGGCTGGCGTCATTCCGGGACGATCGCGATCTCGATGAGGTTAGGGTTCCCCGAGGCGATGCCCTCCCTCACAGCCGGCCCTATGTCCTCGCGTCGGCTGATTGATTGCGACCTGACCCCCATGGAGGCTGCCAAGGCCATGAAATCGATGAACGGATCGTTGATCTCAAGACCCGGCACCGTGTTCTTGCGCGTGTCGAACCCCTGAGCGGCCGAATATTTCTTGAGGATGTTGTATTCTGCGTTGTTCATGACAACGAAGGTCACGGGGACCCTGTATCTCGCGGCGCTCCAAAGGGCTTGAGGTGAATAGAGCGCGGATCCATCCCCGAGAAGCGCAACAACTGGCGAGCGATCGAGCCCCAGAGAAACACCGATGGCGGCCGGCAGTCCCCATCCCAGTATCGCGCTTCGCATGAAGAAGTACCGGCGGACGGGCCACTTTTCCAGCAGGCTTCGCACGTGGTACATTGTGGCCGGAGCCTCGTCGACCACCGCGATATCGCGCCCGATCGTCCGAAAAACTTCGGCCGCGGCAACAAGCGGCGAGATAGCTTCATTGCTCTGTTCCGCCAGGAGTTTCCTTTCCAGCGTGGCCAGGCGGGCGTTGCGGTCGGCGTCTGCGGCCAATCTGGCGGTATTCACTGCCTCCTGATGAGCAAGGAATTTGCGCCTGACAAACGGCAGCAATGCCTGGAGCGACGACTTCAGGTGCCCTTGGCAGGAAAGGCGCGTGGGATATCGCCTGGCCAATTCGGTGACATCTTCCGACATCTGGTAGAGCGCACAGGTCTTGGGAACGGCCGGGCCTTGGCTATAGAGATACGAGACAAGCGAGTGACCGCCCAGGACGAGCAAGGCATCGAACCCTGCCAGCATGTCGCTGATTGCCGCCGCGGTCGAAGGCAGGTTGCCTCCCCAAAGCGCATGGTCCGTCGGAAAGGACATGGGATTCGGCCAGGACGGGCCGAAAACCTTGGCGCCGGTCGTTTCTGCGAGTTCCACGACTTCGGCAATTGCATTGCGTTTCGTGATTTCGTCTCCGGCGACGATCGCCAATCGGCCCGTCTTGGCGGACGCTAGCGCGCTGGCGAGCTCCTCAAGTCCGCCTGCAGTGGCGTCACGAACGATTTTCGACCGCTCTCCTTTGTCCACCGCGGTAGTCGCGGTCATCATGTTGATCGGCAGGGAAAGAAACACAGGCCCTGTGGGAGCAGCCGTACTGTCCTGCATGGCCCGCCTCACCAGCGTGGGAACATCATCGGCATGAATGATCTCGTAAGCCCATTTGACAGCTGGCTCCGCGATCTTGACGAGGTTGCCGAATAGAAGAGGGTCGGCAAACAGATGACGTGTGTCTTGTTGGCCGGCCGAGATGATCAAGGGGGTCTGAGCAACGCGCGCGTGCAGCACTGCACCCATTGCATGTCCCAGACCGCCGGCCGTGTGGAGGTTGACAAATCCCACTTTGCCGCTGGCCTGTGCGTAGCCATCAGCCATGGCGACCACGGCAGTTTCCTGAAGGCCCAGGATATACTTCATATCCGGATGCCGGTGCAGCGAATGCATTAACGGCATCTCGGTCGTGCCGGGGTTGCCAAAGATGTACTCGACGTCTTCATCCTCCAGCACATCGAGCAGAAGTTCGGCTCCGCTTCGGGCGGTGCCCGTGATGCTCCCATATGGCAATCGAGTTCTCCTAAGCACCATGTTCGAATAACGCCCGGACCGTGTCCGATCCCGTGGCAGCCGAACACCCGAATGTGGGTATTTCATGCCGCCCCAACAGGAGCTTCGATACCCGTGCTGAGAATAGGCAACATGTCTCAGATGTTCAGCACGGCGTCATCGATCCAGCTTCCGTGGACACCCGCCGGTATCCAGCCAGGTATCTCGATAACCGCGGTTTGTTTCGCCTTGATGTCAGACGCATCGAGAATATGGAGGGCACCGCGTTTTGTCGAAAGATCGCCAACGTAGCTGAAAAGCCAGCCGTGATCTTCCTCTGTTCCCTGCGCGTCAGCGACAAACCATGGTTCCTCGGGCATCTGTCCTTCCGGGAATTCGCGGACATCGACCCTTCCGGTTTGCCCGTCATACTTCACCAGAGCATTGCGCTTCAGAACTCCATTGGGGAAGGCGGAGGCGTAGGTGTAGCGGTTCTTGCGACCCATGTAGATCTGATTGATGGTCGGGAAATCTGCGGAGATGTCGCTTCGGATCTCGACTTTCGCCGTCCCTGCCGACGGGTCGATATGCCATCGCGCGAGCTTGTCTCCCTCGACTATGTAGTGACCGTGCCCCGGCATGCTCATCAGCCACTTGCTGAAGCGCGACCAGGCCTGCTCTTCATAATAGGTCGCTTCCATTCGCAATGTGCCGTCAGGCTCCTCCCAGGCATTGCTGATGTGGAAGTAGAAGTTCGGATCGACCGGAATCCACTGGACGGGCCCCTTCGACCGGTCTCGCGGCATGACGCCGACCTTGGCCTGGTAGCGATCATCCCACTTGTAGGGGAATGGCAGCTTGCTTTCCGGATCGAATACCACGCTTGGATCGAGAAAGATCACAAAGTTATCGGTCACTGCGAAATCGTGCATGATGGACGAGCCTGCGCCCGGAACCGGTTCGACGTGGGTCAGTTCACCTTCGGGCGATACCCTGAAGTAGGTGAGGTGGGGATCCTGAATGCCGTAGGAGATGAACAGCATTTCGCCGGTCCGGGGATCGATCTTCGGGTGTGCGGTCATCGGTGCTTTCAGCCTGCCACCGAAGTCGAATACGCCGAGTGTCTGAAGCTCTGGACCAACCAGAAAAGGAAGGTTTACTTCCTGCAGGGCAAGGATGCGGCCGGCATGAGCGTAGACGCTGGTTGCGGCGGCACTTGCGGTCAAGTCGACGCTGCCGTCCTCGCGAAAGGTCTTGGCGCCGGACAGAGCCGGCGTCTTGACGAAGCGATTGCGGTACCATTCCGCTCGTCCGTCCTTCAGGCGCACGCCATGAAGCATCCCATTGCCTTCGAACCAGTAAGGAGGTTCATGTCCGGCCGGCGGGTTGTGTCCATTTCGGATGTATCGTCCGCTGAGGGAGGGTGGGATCGCCCCTCGAACGTGGAGCCTCTCCACTCTCAATTCAGTCAGAGTCGGTGTGTAATGATCGCGAAGGAACACCTTCGCCTCCGCCGTTTCCTGCGCGCGGGCGACCGGCGGTCGGGAAAAGAAAGCTGGAGCCGTCGCGGCTGTGAGGGTGACGAAGCCAGACTTGAGAAAATCCCTGCGTTTCATGTCTCGATCCCTTCGAATACTGGCAGACAGATTTCGAAGTCGTAAGCGGTTCAAATACATCGATCCATTCGATATAAAGTATGGCGGACATCCACCTCATGAATTTGCGATCCGTCGATCTTAACCTGCTGGTGGTTCTTGATGCCCTCCTGGAGGAGCGAAGCGTCTCGCGCGCAGCAAAACGGGTCGGATTGTCCCAGCCAGCTGCATCCGCTGCGCTCGCCCGCTGTCGACACCTTCTGGCAGATCCATTGCTGGACCGCGTCCAGGGATCCATGCGCCTGACGCCGAGGGCCGAAGCGATCCGCGCGCCGATCAAGGAGATCCTGTCATCTGTCGCCGCAGTGATCGCGCCTCCAGTGGTTGACCTGAAGACCGTGAGACAGACTGTTTCGCTGCTGATGGCGGACGCTCTGATCGACTTGGTGATACCAGCCCTCCTGGCAGATCTCCGCACCAGCGCGCCAGGCATTGATCTCGTCGTCCTGCCTTGGCCTGCGGCAACCAGCGCCACAACGGCCCTGAGCAGCGGAACCTGTGACATCGCAATATCAGTCTTTCCCTCGGAGGATCGGGCAGTGCGGAGGGAGCTCCTGTTCGAAGAAGCCTATAGGG
>JAEYTV010000615.1 GCA_023433855.1 Pseudomonadota bacterium
GAGGGCCGAAGCACCATCGATCGCTTGCACCGCTTTCGCGTCCGGGTCGCGCAGGAAGCGCGCGCGGATGATGAAAGCCAGCCCGGTTGACACGATGATGATGGCCAGCAGCCGCCCGGCCGCCGCGAATACCTGTGTCGTGCTGTCGAGCGCGGGCATGAGCCAGAATGCTGGCAGCACCGTCAACGGCAGCAACGCGGTGCCGACGATCAGCAGACGCAGCGCGGGCGCTGGATCATGGCCGGTCATCATGGTCAGGTTCGGGCTGCCCGAGATGGGGGCGGCAGCAGCCATTAGGACCAGCGCTGTCGCCAGCGTTCCGGTCCAACCGAACCCGAGAAAGATCAGTACCAGCGCCACCGGAAACAGCACCTGAAACGTCAGGACGGCGGCAAGCGAGAACCCGATGTCGCGCGATGCGCCGAGCGCCTGGCGGGGGCCGACGCGCAACGCCGCCAGAAACAGCAATGCGGCGATCATCTCGCCGATCCACGGCTTGAGCACCAGAGCGAGGTCGGGCCAGGCGATTCCAGCCAAAAGGCCCAACACCAGCAGCAGCCGCCCATACCGCGCGGCCAGCGACAGGATGAAATTCATCTATCGGCCCGACGGCTTGCCGCCATTTACCTGGCCTGCCGCATGTTTTCAGGCAGCCATGTGGCGAGTTCGGGAAAGGCGATCAGGATGAACACCATCAGCACCATGATCAGGAACATCGGAAAGGCTGCGCGCGCGATGTAGCTCATCGGATGACCGGTCATGCCTTGCAGCACGAACAGGTTGAAGCCGATAGGTGGCGTGATCTGCGCCATCTCCACGACGACGACGATGAAGATGCCGAACCAGATGATGCCGATCCCTACCTGCCGGATCATCGGCTCGACGATGGCGATGGTGAGCACCACGACAGAGATGCCATCGAGAAAGCAGCCGAGGATGATGTAGAAGACAAGCAGCACCATCAAGAGTTGGAACCGGCTGAGATCGATCGAGGCAATCCATTCGGCAAGTGCGCGGGGCAGTCCGGTGAAGCCCATCGACAGCGACAGGAAGGCTGCGCCCGCGAGTATCAAAGCGATCATAGCCGAGGTTCGCGTGGCCCCCATCAGGCTTTCGAAGAAATTCTCGACGGTCAGGGCCCCCTGGCCAGCGGCCAGGGCCAGTGAACCGAGGACGCCGATCGCCGCGGCTTCCGTGGCGGTTGCGAAGCCGACATACATTGAGCCGATCACCAAGATAATCAGGAGCAGGACCGGGACAAGGAACCGGGATTGCTTGACCTTGTCGAGAAATGGCATCGGAGGCTCGATCGACGGATTGTAGTCCTTCGACAGCTTCGAGACGACAACCACGTAACACATGAAAAGAAAAGCCAGCACCAGCCCTGGAATGATGCCTGCGATGAACAACTTGGTGATGGATTCATTGATCGCGACACCGTAGACGATCAGCGTCAGCGATGGCGGAATCATCAAGCCGAGCGTCGCCGCGCCCGCTAGCGTCCCGATCGTCAGGCGCTCCGGATAGCTCCGCTTGCGCAATTCTGGAACGGTCATCTTCCCAACCGTGGTGAGCGTCGCGGCGGAAGAGCCGGAAACCGCGGCAAAGATCGTGCAACCGGCGATGTTGGTGTGCAACAGCCCGCCAGGCAGCCGTCCCATCCAGGGCGCCAGACCCTTGAACATGTCTTCCGACAACCGCGTCCGGTACAGGATCTCTCCCATCCAAATGAACATCGGCAGCGCTGTCAGCGACCAGGACGAGGACGAGCGCCAGATCACCGTCATCATCGCATCGCCGGTCGGCCGGCCGGTGAACATCTCCATGCCCACATAGGCGACACCGAGCAGCGCCAGTCCGATCCAGACACCCGACCCAAGCAAAAGAAACAGGACAAACAGGAAGATGCCGATGGCGTAGAACGGTTCCATCGGGCTACTCCGCGTGGCTCTGTTCGGCGAGGTCTTCGCGGATGTTGTCGCGTCCGTTGATCAGGAGAGTGACCAGATTGTCGATCAGGCAGACGGCAAGGATAAGCGCGCCGGCAGCCATCGGCGCCTGCACGATCCAGAGCGGGGTCACGTCTTGGCCTTGGCTGACATCGCTCAGCTTCCAGGACCAGTAGACCAGCTTTACGGCATACCAGGCCAGATAGGTCGCTGCGGCCGAGGCGATTGCGAGCGACCAGAGTTCGCCCCAGAAACGGTGCTCGCCAAGTGCGTTCAAAAGCAGGCCGACGCGGATATGCGCACCGCGGTTCAACGTGTGGGCAAAGGCCAGGAACGACGCCGAAGCCATGAAGTAGCCGGCATATTCGTTGGAACCGTGGAAGGGAATTCCAGCCCAGCGGGCAACGACCTGGGCCGTGATGACGATGAGAATCGCAACCAGACAAAGGGCCGACAGCCACGCGGCAAGATCATAGACCAAATCGAGGCTGCGGCGGATTATGCGACCTGCGCCGTCCAATGGTTTCTCCCGGATTTCGTAAAGATGCGGACCCGGCGCCGCCGGGTCCGTTCGCTTCGCGCTGCCGTCAGTTGGCGCGATAGGCGTCGATGACAGCCTTGCCATCCTCACCGGCGTTGGCCAGCCATTCATCGGTCATCGTCTTGCCGAAGGCCTCGAGTTCGCCAGCCAGTTGCTCGCTGGGCTGCATGACCTTCATCCCGTTCTCTTGCAAGGTCTTCAGGTATCCCCCGGAAAGCTCCTTCACCTTGGCGAGGCCATCGGCAGCGGCTTTCTCGCCACATGCCGTGATCGCCGCCTTGGATGCGTCGTCAAGCGCGGCCCACGCATCCTTGTTGACGAAAACAACGTTGCGCGGCAGCCAGGCCTGCACGTCGTAGAAGTGGGACAATTGTTCCCAGACCTTCGAATCGACGCCTGTCGCACCCGACGAGATGAAGCTCTCCACGACCCCGGTCGCCAGCGCCTGGCTGAGCTCGGCCGCCTCGATCTGCACCGGCGCCATGCCGGCCAGTTCGGCGATACGGGCCGTGGCGGCATTGTAAGCGCGGAATTTCACGCCTTTGAGGTCGGCGACGGAATTCACGTCCTTCTTCATGTAGAGGCCCTGTGCCGGCCACGGGACGGCATAGACATAGACGAGGTTCTCGGCTTCGAGCGCCGCCTTGAGCTTGTCGCTTGCTGCGGCCCAGAGCTTCTCCGAAGCGTCGAAGGAGGTGGCGAGGAAAGGTATGGAATCGATACCATAGAGCGCGTTTTCATTGGCGTGCGCCGAGAGAAGCCGCTCGCCGATGGGAGCCTGACCGGTCTGCACCGCGCGCTTGATGTCGTTGCCGCCGAACAGGGAGCCGCCGGCATGGATCACGATCTCCAGCTTGCCATCCGTGCCCGTGCCGACGCATTTGGCGAAAGTGGCCGCGTTTTCGGAATGGAAATTGGTGGCCGGATAGGCCATCGGCATGTCCCATTTTTCAGCCAAGGCTGCGCTCGCGGAAATCGCGGTCAAGGCGGTGGCCGCAATCAAGCACGTCAAATGCTTCATCGGTTACTCTCCCATCATTCCGATCAGTCGTTCGCTATTGAAACCGCGAAGGGGAGTAAGGCGCAAGGTCTATATTCGGGCGGCGGCCAGAAACCAGTTGGGCGAGAAGCCATCCCGTCTTTGGTCCCGCCGTAAGTCCGATATGGTGATGGCCAAATCCGAGCCATGCGCCCTCGACGCCCGGCACTGCACCTATAACCGGAATAGAGTCGGTCGTCGCGGGACGGTGCCCCATCCATTCGGTCGCTTCGCGCCAGGAGAGATCGGGCATCGCTGCGCGGATGTTGCGCATCAACAGGTTGAAAGGGGCGCGTGAAGGCGGCGCGTCGAGCCCGCCGAATTCCACGATGCCGGCGAGCCTTACGCGACCGTCCATCGGCGTGACGACGAATTTTGAAGATGCGAACATCACAGGCGACGTCGGCATGCGGTTTGGGGAATGCAGATCGATATGGTAGCCGCGCTCGCTTTCAAGCGGCACGGAAAGTCCGAGTTTCTTCGCCAAGACGCCCGACCAGACTCCGGCGGTCACGATCACGGCCGAGCAGTCGATGGTTTCGCCAGCGGCACGCACCCCCACCGCCCGACCGTCTCGCCGCACGATATCGTCGACTTCGGCGCGCAGGATGCGGCCGCCGCGCGCTTCGACATGGCTAGCCAGTGCCTTGACGTGTCGTGCGGGGTCAGTGATACGCCCGTGCCCGCCAAGGCGGACAGCGAAATTCAGTTCGGGATGGAAGAGGGGATCAAGCCGGCGCAGCGCTGCGGCGTCGAGTTCTTCCCAGCGAAAGCCAAGCTCCCGGCGGATGGAC
>JAEYTV010000066.1 GCA_023433855.1 Pseudomonadota bacterium
GCGACGACCGTAGTGGCGAACGTGTTCGCGGATTGCGCCGCGGGCGTGGCAGGAGCAGGCCCGGAAGCGAACCATCAAGTGGGCCTCAACGCTGGGCCGTAGGGCATCCCTGCTACCCCATCGGAGATCTGCTCCTCTCGCCCCGCCTCGAAGCCGAGTCCGCGGTAGAGACCCGCAACCCGCTCGCGGTATCGATCGGTGCTGAACTTCTCGGCCTGAAGCTTGCCGCGCCTCGACAGCTCGCGGCACAGATCATCGTCCGACGCCAGAGCCACAAGTCCTGCCCGAATGGCGGAGACGTCCGTGGGATCCACCAAAACGGCGGCATCGCCCGCAACCTCTGGCAGGGAGGCAGCATTGGAGGTGAGGACCGGCGTACCGAGGAGCATGGCTTCCAGCACCGGAAGTCCAAAACCTTCGTAGAGGGACGGAAAGGTCACGGCACGTGCTCCCTTGATGAGGCTCACAAGAACCTCGTAGGGCGCGTAGGATATCGGCTTGAGCTTGGGACGCGGCCGCCGTCCGGCCACCCCGCGGCGCTGAAACCACTTGTCGTTTATGATCCGAAGTACGTGATCGTTCTGCCATCCTGAAGAACTGACGATCACCAGCGGAAGATCCAAACCAGATGAAAGGAACGCCTGCAGCAGGCGACCGACATTCTTCTTGGGCTCGATCGCACCGTAGAAGAGGAAATACCCTCCCGGTTCGAGCCCAAACAGGCCGCCGATTTCGTTGGCAACCTCGTCGGAGGTTTTGCTCCGGAGATGCAGGGGAATGTCGACGGCCTGGTACGTATTGGTCACCCGGCTCTCCGGAACCTTCAGCAGGCGGATGATGTCCTGCTTCGAGGCTTCCGACACCGTGACGATATGATCGGCCGTCCTGGCGATCTCCCGATGAAGCTTCAGAAAATACTCCTTGTCGTCCAGCGTGGTGTAGGGGAGGCGCAACGGGACGAGATCATGAACCGTGTAGACGTTTGCCGCCTGCGGAAGCCGGAGCGGCGTCGAGAAGGTAAAATGCGCGATATCGGGGCGGTCCTGCATGCGCACTTCCGACAGGCGTCCATGCGCAAGAAAACTGGACCGAGCGAAGTCGAAGATGCGCTCACCCACTTGGATCTCGTCAAGGACGGGCAGGCGCTCACGGATCGGCCCCGTGGCGACATGACCGCTCGGCGTGGCGTCGGTCAGCGTAAGGCGCCTGTACATTCCAAGCCGCGCTTGAGCCCAGGTCAGCGCTCGATCGAACTTCCTTCGGCGCTCCTTCCGCCCTTCGAAAAGGGCGACTTCTCGCAACATAGGATCGGTCGGCACTGGGCAGGGCAGAGCGTAGGCAATCGAAACGCGATAGCCAATCTGCTTCGCCGTGGCGGCCAAATTCCGGGTGTACGTGGCTATGCCGGTACCCGTGGCCAACGACAGATTCAGACCATCGTAAAGGATCTTAGAGGGCATCCAGATCCATTCGGCGCTAACCCAAATCCTGTCAACCGAATGCTCCGCCGCGAGCCGTAGGTTATACCCCGGAATTGCCAGTACTTAGAGTTGCATCTCTGGACTGACATCTTTGCGCCTCAAAAACGCCCTCCGGCGACCATCCACTCTCTTCCTTCCACGGTCCGCAAAATACGCTCCAGGCTTTCTCCCGAGGGAGGAAATTTGTAGGATCGCTTCGCCACGCAGCTAGCGCTTGTAAACGGTTCTGCTAAAAGCTGCCGCTCGCCCCGCCCGCGAACCTCCATCAGCATGCGGCCGCTCGTCCGGCGCGCCGGATTGAAAATGCGATCACATTCGAGATGCAGGGTCCTGTACGTGAGCGACTCGCTCGGTACGCCCATCCACCCTCGGGGCATTTTCAACTACAGCGTTTCGGTCCTGGAAATTCTCCGGTCCCTTGGGATGGAGGTGACCCTCGCCGTCGAAGGCACGCCTGGCTACGGCGGATACGGCATACGGGGCCGGATGGCGGAGGATCTCGCGCGGATCGCTCCTCGGGCCCTAGACTCGATGCGGCTGGCTGAAATCTACCGCTATTTCAGCGGGAGCCGGTTCAGCCACAGGTTCGAATACCGCCAACGCGCCATGCGTGTCCTGGCCAAGCATGCGGCAGGCCTTGTCGCCATGGCGCAGAGGCAGCTTGCGACGGTCAAACCGGCGCGCCCTACCCTGGTGCCCAATGAGACCTCGCTCCTAAGCGAAGTGCCGAAGGCTGCCGAACACCTCCTTCTGGCCGATCGGCTGCTCGTCGTAGATGAACTCTACTCGGCCTCGATGCTCCGTGCGGTCAATCGCACGGGCCCGGTGCCCCTCGATGCGACGGGCTACGATATCGTGCTCGTCGATACGCCTCACTACGTCGAGATAACTGGCGCTCGCCGGGACCAGATCATCTCCGTTGTCCACGACCTCATTCCTCTCCAAGATGTTCAGATGTCGAGCGACTGGCGGCTGCTCTTCCAGAGCAAGCTGGACGTGACACTGAAGAACTCAGGCCACCTCATATTCGTGTCCGAAGCCACGCGCGACACGTTCAACAACCTCTTTCCCGAGCGAGCCAATACCCCCAACACCATTCTGTATCCTGCGATCAGGTCTGGGCTTCTTGCATCAGCGGAGGAGCCTGCCGAGCGAGGCTCAGAGCATCTGGAGACGATCGGTGCGCGGATCAGAACGTCCAGAATCGAACGGAACGCCGACCAGATTTCGGATTCGGTCCTGATTGCGCTCGCCCTCGGGCAGGTGAGCAAAGCCGACCTGCGGGCCTCGCTCACGAAAGGCAGTGACTGGGATCCTTCGCTCCCATTCTTCGCAACCGCTGTCTCTGACGAGCCGCGCAAGAACATCGCCATCTTCGTGGAGGCGGCGGAGGCGCTCCGCGGGCTCGCGAACCTGGTGGTGATGGGGCAGGTCGATGGCAATCGGTACATGGGCCATCAGCCGGAGCGCTATCCCAACCTTCACTTCACGGGATACGTCACCGAGACCGAGAAGCTGAACATCATCCGGGGCTCTACCGGACTGATTTTCCCGAGTTTCTCGGAAGGCTTCGGAATTCCGGTCGTGGAAGGCGCGGTCTTCGGACGGCCGGTTATCTGTTCCAACATTCCGGTCTTCCGTGAGATCACCGGCGGGTTGGCGGTCTACATCGACCCCCACCGTCCTGATGAACTCGTCAGCGCTGTGCGCGACATCATCAGCAACCCGGCCGAGGCGACAGCGCGTGCCGCGCCGCTGCAAGCCCTCTGTCTCTCACGTTACCGCCAAACCGCGATGGCAGAGCGTCTGAAACAGACGCTCGTCACGATGGGACGGCTCAAGGAACTAGACCAAGCTGCCTAAAGTCCCTCAGGCGGGCTCTCAATCGAGGTCGAGGATGAAGACGAGACGTCCCAAGGTGCTGCTGGTCAGC
>JAEYTV010000034.1 GCA_023433855.1 Pseudomonadota bacterium
GGTTTCTTGAGGACAAATGGTCCGCACGCGCCGGACACAGTGCGCCGTCGACTTGCGACCTGGTCAACACTGACGAGATGGCGCGGGCTCAATGGCAGCTTCTCGTCCCCGGCCCTCAAATCCGCAATCCGGCTGGCCGCGCGCGCAACCCCTCGGCCGAGGAAGCGGAAAAGCGCCAAGGCAGTCACCAGCGACGTCTTGGGGAAGCTTCTGGGCACCTGCCGCACCAACAGCCTGCGCGATGTCCGGGATCGGGCGATCCTGATGGTCGCGTTTGCCTCCGGCGGGCGACGCCGCAGTGAGATTGCGGCCCTGAGAAAGGAGCAGTTGACGCCTGAGGAACCAATCACGATCGACGGCGCCCCTCCCCTGCCCACGCTTTCCATTCACCTTGGCCGCACCAAAACGAGCGGAGCGGAAGAAAGTGAAGTTGTCTACCTCAGCGGCCGACCGGTTGAAGCGCTGAACGCCTGGCTTGAAGCGGCCAGGATCGACAAAGGCAGCGTGTTCCGGGCGATTGATCGTTGGGGCAATGTCTCCCCTCGCCCGCTGGATCCAAAGACCATCAATGATATCGTCAAACAGCGCGCTGAGATGGCTGGACTCGAGCCTGCCGACTTCTCAGCCCATGGACTGCGTTCCGGCTATCTCACCGAGGCAGCAAACCGTGGGATCCCGCTGCCGGAGGCGATGGAGCAATCGCGGCATCGATCTGTGCAGCAAGCGTCGGAGTACTACAACAACGCCACCAGACGGAGCGGAAGAGCAACTCGCCTTCTGGACTAAGGCTCCGCACCAACTCTTCGCCCCGTCATTCAAGCTGCCCCACGACTTGAGCGTGGGCAAGCTCAGCCAGGCGCCATCAGCTGCTTCATCTCGAAGGTGTGGAACTTTCGGTCCTTGAGGTTGCATAGCCGCGGCGCGAACCGCTGGCCGACCAGAGGGGACAACCCCAAGACGTGGTCGCTGTCGCCGCCGGTATCGGCGATACAGTTCCTCGATTTCCACAATTGTGTCATGAGCCGAATAGCCCGTCGAGCACACACACGGCCTCGCGCTCGGTCTGACCGATCGGCAGAATGCTATAATAGCCGTAGTGATCGGAGAGCCCGCTGTAGAATTCGTTGCCGGGCTCGCTGCCATAGTACAGTTTGATGTCGCCTCGCTTTGCAGCCTGGTCGCTGGCGCGGAAGAATTGCCCATCGGAAGGCGCGGTCATTTCGTCCCCCCAAGCTGCGAATGCAGACGACGCGTGTGCACATCGAGCCGTCCATGCGTTTCGGACCGAGATCGGTGAACTGGTCGGCAAACCCTGACGCCAATGTCTAACCGCGCGTCAAGGACGCTGCGCCGACAATTCGCCTTGTCTGAGGCTGTCGAGAAATGCCCAAGCGCCGTCTTTTCACAAGCCCTCAACAAGCTCCCTCCCCCTCGATTTTTAGCTAGCCCTCCGATTGACGGAACTATTGGCGCGGTAGAGAGACATGAGCATCGGGCCGATTGCGAATTCGCCCTTTTCCGTGCGCCTCGTCAGATCGCGCAGGTAACCTCCAGCTGACTGGATGTGACCCTCGCGCTCGAGGATACAGGCCATCACGGTTGCGGCGTTTTCCTGCCCCATCACCGCGCAAGCCTCCTGATAAGCCGACGGGCTGACGCCCAACATCGACCGGACAGCGACGGCGGCCGACATGAGATCGCGCCAATTCGTGATATTTCCACCGGGGCCGTAATCGGAAATATCCGGGCAAGCCCGTAGGACCATTCCCAGCGGGAAAGATTTCAGTTCGCGGGTTTCCCCGTCGTGACGGTCCCCGCCCCTCTCGCGGCCGGCGGAATCCGATATTCTCTTTTGGTCGGCCAACAGCACGCTCAGTCGTCCCGTATCTCCCACCAACTTTGCGTTCAGCTTCATTTCGAAGCGAGGTTCAAGATCAAAACTGGATTCGGGATTTGAATTCTGTATGTGACGCTCATTTTGGGACTCTTTGGAGTGCATTTTTGCTGTTTTTGCATTGGCATTCAGCTGGTTGATGATCTCCTCGCGCAGCAGCTCCATCTCGTCCAGCGAAGAATGCAAGTTCTCGATTGTCGGCATCCGTGGAATGCGGCTGGTCATCTCGCGGTACATGAGCGCGATCTGCTCCCATTCGCCCCTAACCCCCTCGTCGATCGCTGCGGCGAGAAGCTTGCCAATATCGCGACGGCAAATGGTCAGGTGCTGCTTGGTGATCCGCAACCGCTCACGGTCGGCAACCGCTTGGGCTGCCAACGCCTCTATTTCGGCCGCCCGTGCCAACAGAGGAGCAAGCGAGAAGCCGAAGGCCTCTTCGACCTCCCCTGCCCGACCACGGCGTGCATAGCGCTTCCCGTTGGCGCTGTCCTTGCGGAAGATCAATCCGGTGTCCACCAGGACTGCCAGGTGCCGCCGTAGCGTCGCAGCGGTCATGCCGCGGGCGCGGATCGACAGCTGGGCATTCGACGGGAAGACAATCAGGCCGCGGTCTTCGGACATCTCGTCACCCGGGTAGAAAGTCAGCAGCGCGTCGAGGACGGTCAGGGCGCGATCGGACACCCCGAGCGCTGCCCGCGCTTCGCATACCGCTCGGAACAGCTTCCACTTGTTCCTCGTAGTTCCGGGTTCGATGGTCGTGGCAAGCTGTTGGCTAGCCAACATACCAAGCGACATCGCCCGCCGCCCGAAGGGCGTCGTCACAATTGCTTTGTCCATTTTCTTTCACCCGCGCTTAGGCAAAAGAAGTCCGCTCACCAAAACGGTGCCAAAACTCTTGACTGTGATTCGTGGAAATGCGATTCTCGATCTTGCTAAAGGATATGAGAGAGGCTTCCACGGGTAACCGTTCGGGGGCCTTTTTCTTTTGCGGTTTCAGTCTCCTTGTTGATCTCGCTCGCCCCGGTAGGCCTGATACAGGTCAGCCAAGTTCTCAGCGATGTAATCGCCAAAGCCTGCCGCATCCTTTGCCTTCAGAGCGAATGTGTATGTCTTGCCGTCCGTCTTGATGTCGGCCGACACGGCCTTGTCTTCCGAGGCCCATTTCTGGATTTTCGTGGTTTTCGGACGGCTCGGCTTTCGCAGTGTCTTCACGAAAACCAGCAGAGCGTTGAAACGGTCGTCCCCGCCCCTCCCCTTGAAGTCGTCGGTCTCAATGTAGGCTTTCGCCTGCTCGAGGGTCGAAGGACGCTCCAACAGGTTCTTGAGTTCATACCAACGGTCGCGGCCAATCCCCTTGGCAGCGCCGACGGCGTCAAGGACCTCTTTCGGGATCGTTGAGACGGCCAGCATCTTCGACAGGGTTGCTCGGTCGATAGACAAAGCGGAAAGCACGATTGCGTTGTCGCCGTCATACTGGCGGCGCGCGATCTCGGCGGCGAACATTGCCTTCTCGATGAAGGACAGGTTTGCGCGGGCGGAGTTCTCCTGCCCTTGGGCAACCAGATGATCGCTGTCCTTGAGGTCTTTGACGACGGCACGGACCTTCCGTTCAAGCGCCTTGGCAGCTCGCAGCCGTCGGTGACCGAAGACCACCATGTAGCGGCCCGATGCCGTCGGATGCGGACGAACCAAGATCGGTGTGTCCTGCCCGCGATCCTGAATGGCCGTCAGGAGTTCCTCGAAGTCCTGTTCGTCGTCTTCGAGGCGGTCGCGAACGAACGAGCCGTCAACGATAGCCGGATCGAGTTCGACAACGGCCTCCCCTTCGAGCAGGCGATCCGCTTGGGCGGCCAGCTCGTCAAGAGAGTGGATAAGCGACTTTGAGGCTCCCTTGTTCGTGTATTCGAGGATTGCCTTGGAGTTATCCGGCGCTTCCTCGGTCATCACATTCATGAATGG
>JAEYTV010000099.1 GCA_023433855.1 Pseudomonadota bacterium
TGATGGAACGTCGTCAGACGGCAAAGTCGTCAGAAGCCGTCACAACGAAGGTCTCGCCGTCCGAAAATGGAATGGCCCTCGGCTTCTCGACAAGTCTTGCCCAGATGAAAGCTGCAAGGGATGCAGCGGACGGCGTGACCGACGCCATCCCGTCCCTCTTCAACGTCTGGATCGACGGCACCTTCCTCGCCCATAACCGGGACGAGAATGGCAGCAGCAAGTGGGGCAGTTTCGCAGCGCTCTCCATCGGTGCCGACTATCTGCTGACAGAGAAGGCCCTCGTCGGTCTTTCCTTCCACCATGACTACATGAAGGATCCGACAGACGAGGATGCCGAGCTGACGGGTAACGGCTGGCTGGCTGGACCATATGTGTCGTTCGAGATCGGCAACGGAGTATTCTGGGACACCAGCATCCTCTATGGCGGCTCGTCAAACAACATCGATACGTTGCTGTGGGATGGATCCTTCGACACCACACGCTGGCTCTTCGACACCTCGATCAAAGGACAGTGGCAGCTCGATGATGTGACCGTTCTCACTCCGAAGCTGCGGGCAGTCTACTTCTCCGAAAAGGTTGAGGCCTACAGCGTCAGGAATGATCTCGGAGACGTCATAGAAATCGACGGCTTCAGGGAAGAGCAATTCCGCGTCAGCTTGGGTGCGGAGATATCCAGACAGTTCTCACTGGAGAGCGGTTCAACCTTGACGCCAAAGCTTGGTGTCACCGTTGGCTACTCCGGATTGGATGGAGCAGGTGCCTTCGGAAGCCTTTCGGCAGGTGTCTCTCTCAACACGGCCGACGACTGGAGTATCGATGCAGGAGTCCTCTTCGGCATCGAAGGTGACGGCCAGACGTCGGCAGGCGTAAAGGCTGCAATCAGCAAACGGTTCTAAGCCACATCCACGTCCAAGACTGAAGGGAGCCAGTGGCTCCCTTCTTCGTTTTAGATCATTCCATCACGACGGCATCATGAGCTAATGGGTGCAGCGTTTGCTGTGTCAGGTTGTTGACTGCGATCGTACAGAGCAATCCCGCAGCGGCCCACCTGACAATGCCGAGGTGGCGCACTGCAAATGCTCTCGGCCTCGGCAATGCAAGTGCGGTCGCGACGAAAGAATACCAAAGCAGGTTCATCGCGGAAATTGTAAGAGCCAGGTAAGCGATCGCGGGTTTCTGCAGGGACCCAGCTTCGTTCTTCAACAGGTTTACAGCGAAGATCGGGGTCATCGGTGACGAGATGGCGGCGGCGACACCTGCTGCCAGGAGCGCTACAACAGACGCTTTGCTTGCTTTCGACCCCATTGGGGTAGTTGGTGCTCTCACAAGCGCAAGAGCCATTAGAAGCAGCGCCAGGGATCCAAGTTGCTGAATTGTTGCCAAGGGAAAGGCTGAGATCGCATTGGTCATGGCAGCGCCGACCATCATGACCGTTCCACCTGCACCAGCGCTTGCGCCGATCACGAAGGGTGTGGCTTTTCCAACCCCATTCTCGGCGGCGAGACTGGCGGTCGTGATCATAATCGAACCCGGGACCATCAGGATTGCAAAGTAAGCCAGCACGAGCTGAAGCGTAACGGTCTGGAACTGAAACATGCCGCATCTCCACCATACCTGCACGGCAGGCAGACCCTGATCCGAGCATATCTCGCTTCCAGCGACATCATTCGTTCGGGTGAGGCCGCCAAATTGTCTGCGGCATCCTGTGGTGCTAGTTTCACCACCGCCAAAAAACGCGGAGCCTTGGAGGCTTCAATGGGTGAGAAACTGTCCGATCGTCAGCTCTCGGAGCTCATCGGCTTGATCTACGACTGCGCGCTCGAACCGTCCCGATGGAGCGAGGCGATGGAAGCCATTGGCCGCGCTTTGCGCAGCGATGCCCTTATCCTTACACTCAATGACCTCAAGGAAGGTCGTTCACTCATCGATCATTCCCTCGGCTGGACGCCGGAATGGAGACATCGGCGCGATGAGCATCTGCCGGAAGTGAATGCCTGCCTGACAGAGTGGTTCTCCAATGGCCCGTCTCTGGATGACCCCTTCGTGGCGTCGCGGCATCTCTCGAGCGAGTATATTGCCCAGTCGCCTTACGCGCAGGAAGTGCTCGGCCCGCTGGGCTTTTCCGATGTCATGCACCTTTTCCTGATGAGGACACCAGAGCGCCTCTCGGAGCTTGTCGTCATGCATCACGAACGCTTCGGGACCGCAACCGACCATGAGATCAGGATGAGTGCCCTGCTGCTGCCGCATCTGCGAAGGGCAGTGACGATCAGCGGGCTACTAGAAGCGAAGGAGATCGAGAAAGGCTATCTGGCGGAGGCGCTTGATCAGGTTGATCTCGGTGTCATTCTTGCTGGCGAAGATGGCACCATCCTCCACTCCAACAAGATGGCAGAAGAAACCATGAGGGAGGGAACGACGCTCGTGGATGATCGCGGAACCCTTGCCGCGACAAATCCCTCTGCTACTCGAGAGCTGCGCAAGGCAATCAAATGCGCTGCGCGTGATCGCGCCAGCCTCGGTCACGCAGGCATTGCAGTCAGAGCGGGGCCCGATAAATTGACGTCAATATCTGCTCACGTGCTCCCTCTGGAGCGCCGCTGCGTGGGCATTGGCAACGTGTCTCAAGCGATCGCGGCGGTATTCATAGGAAAGCCTCCGCGATGGGAAGTCGCGGCAGAAGCTGTCTCCGCGGAGTTCGGCCTGACGGAAGCCGAAAAGCGACTCCTGACCATCCTGCTGTCGGGAAGCAGCCTCGGTGAGGCCTCCAAAACGTTGGGCGTCTCTGCCAATACGGTAAAGAGCCACTTGAGCAACATCTTTTCCAAGACAGGGGTCCATCGACAGCGGGAGTTGCCGAGGCTGGCGATGCAAGTCGTCACGTCACACCCGCATGCTGGCCGACCCGGCGACAGGTGCTGATTTACCAGCTGAGGAGAGTTTCATGCCCAAGGTAGTTGGAATTGGCGGAGTGTTCTTCAGGGCATCCGACCCGGCGAGCCTGGCCGAATGGTATCACAGGCATCTCGGCATAGACGACCTTCACAAATCGGTGTGGCACCAGGAGGCTGGCCCGACGATCTTCGGGCCTTTCGGGAAAGACACCGACTATTTCGGCCGGCCGGAACAGCAATGGATGATCAATTTTCGCGTCGATGATCTCGATGGACTGATTGCCAGCCTGACCGCGAGTGGCATCCCGGTGGACACACGCGATGATTGGAACTCGGAGGTGGGCCGCTTTGCCCGCATTCATGATCCCGAGGGTAATCCAGTTGAGCTGTGGGAGCCAGCGTAGGCCTGCTCCTCAACGGGTCGCTCTTTGCTAACCCGATCACCCCGATAAAGGAGGGGGCATCGTCCCACGACCTCACCTGCGGTACAATCAAGGACGCGCGTCCGATTGCTCGAATCGTTTCCTCGACAGCATTTCCCCCATGTTGGCAACCATGCCTCGCGCATGTCTCCTATCGCGCTCGCCAACTTGATCAGGCGCGATGACGCCGCTACAGAGATGTGGCCGATAAGAGGTCGCCGGTTGGTATCCCGGCAGCCGAGCTCCCGCTTGGTACTCGTCGCGTCAAGCGTCCCATCGGCACCAATCGCAATCTTGCGCGAGTGGTGCTGACGTGGACATGGTGTTCCGTCAGCTTCCGCGCTTCGGGAGACCACATGTTACCGAAAAAGACTACCCTTGTTCTTCAGCTCGCGATGACGTTCCTGATGGCGCTGACCATGTCGGGCACGATGGGCTTCATCACCGTCGGAGCCGACTTCCTGCCGCACTGGCCGCAGACCTTCATTATCGCCTGGCCGATTGCCTTCATCTATACCCGTATCGTCAACCCGATCGCCTTCAAGATCGCGTTCACCATTGCACCGCCCCACCGCGGGTGAGACGGCACGGAACATCCAGCAAGGTCCAGTTCATCCTTTCGCGAAGCTTCGTTTCTGAAGGCTCGCCGCACCCGTCGCGAGCCTTCCCTGTGTCTTACCCAGCATATGATCCCAGGATGGCGGCACAGTCTCAGCGGCAATCGACCAGTCGGGCGCGATAAAATCGAGTGTCTCGTCACGGACGTAAAAGAGAAAATGACGAGCACCCGAACCGTCCGCAGCAGCCTGCCAACGTATTGGGCTCGAAAATCCGGTGCGATAACCTTTGATGTTACCGACAGCCCGGGGGAGCGACGGGCCCCGCAGGCGTCGGCCATATTGCTCCATCTCCGTGACGGCACCGGGGAAGTCCACAGCTTGGCAATACCGCTCGACCAGAAGACGAGCGTTAGAACCACGCGGCGATCACACAGAACCGTCGCGAGGCCAGCACTCCCTGCACGTTGTAGACGAAAAGGGGCACTTACCAGAAGGTGCCTTCTTCCCAGGAGAGAGCATACCATCTACGTCCCTTCTCGGCACATCAAAGAAGGAAGGACGTCATGGATTTTTCTAAAGCTACGATCCTGATCACCGGTGGAAACTCAGGGATCGGTCGCGGTGTGGCCGAAGCTCTAGCCTCGCGCGGAGCGAAGGTCATCATCACTGGGCGGAATGCTGCGACCCTTGCGGAAACACTCGCTGCCAACCCGACCATCCAAGGCTACGAGTTGGACGTGACCAGTGCGGGCGAAGTCAGTTCCTTCGCGAACCGCGTCACCGCAGACCACCCTGATCTGAACGCTGTCATTCACAATGCAGGCATCATGGTCATCGAGGACGTTCTTGCTGAACCTTACGATCTGGACGTCGTGGAAAGGACGGTCTCGACAAATTTTCTCGCCCCGATCCGGCTCACAGCAGCACTTCTGCCGCATCTGAGGAACAAGGCGGAGGCCGCCATCGTCACGGTGTCGTCCGGCCTCGCCTTCGTCCCCCGGGCAGACGCCTTGACTTACAGCGCGACCAAAGCTGCGATCCACTCCTGGACCCAAAGCCTCCGTCACGAACTGCGCAGTACGAACATCGCCGTGGTGGAGATCGCGCCACCGCTGGTGGCGACTGACTTGACTCCCGGCCAGTCCGCCAACCCCCATGCAATGTCGTTGGACGCCTTCGTCTCGGAGGCCGTTGAACTTCTTTGCAGCGCCAAGACGCCCCAGGAAGTGCTTGTACAGCGTGTACTGCCTCAGCGCACAGCCGAGCAGACAGGAAACTTCGAGAAGGTCTTCGGGATGATCAATCCTGCCTGACATTGCGATGCATCTCGTGCCGAGAGACGCGAGATGCATCGTCGGCGCATCAAGTCGGATCAGGCACCGTTTCCATCGAAGTGCTCGCGAGCGGCGGCAACGGCATTGTGGTTTTCGAGCGCCCAAATCCAGACATTGCAAAACGCCGCGCCAAGCGTCAGGCCAAGGGGCGAAAGCGTATAGTCCACCTTCGGTGGCACACTCGGGTGGAGCTTGCGCACAACCAGCCCATCTCGTTCCATCCGCCTCAGGGTCTGCGTGAGCATCTTCTGACTGATCCCGGTGACCTGTCGTGCGAGTTCCGAGAACCGCAGCGTTCCGCCATCCCATAGGGCGTCAAGGATGATCACCGTCCACTTGTCGGCGAATCCCGACATCATTTCCCGGACAAGCGCCTCGACGGCGGGATCCACGTTTTGAGGATAGTCTCTGGCTTTGTAGGTGTCGGCCTTTGCCAAATCAGCATCTGCGTAAGTCTTGGTGGCCAATTCACACATAGATTACCCCTCGATGCGCTGTTGGTATTCGCGTTCTATTTAAGCGTTGGCCGCATCGGTTGACAGGCCCGCGCTGATCCGCGGCCGCGGGGCTGGATCATGATGGACGTGCATCATGATCCAGCAAGCAGCAACTAGCTTGATCTCATCGATATCAAACAGAGCACGCCTAGAGCATCAACCGCACCCGCGAGGCAGGATCTGATGTCGAGCAATGGGAGCCTTAGTAGCGGGTGTTTAAATCCGCCCAAACTCCGCTAGAAGGTCTTCAACCGTTTTCCCTTGTTGCACCCACGCGCGAGTCTTCGCTTCACGCTCCGCTTGCTCCGTGGCTAATTTGACAACCTCTTCTGCCTTATCTGACGGTATAACGACCACACCCATCAAGTCTGCTACGATAAAGTCACCTGGATTCACCACGACGCCACCACACGCGATCGGCACGTTGATGGACAACTCTTCCTTCCGTTGCGAGAACATTGTGTGGGTACCACGTGGTGTGATCCCGCGGGTCCAGATAGGCCAACCGATATCTTCCAGTTCGTCGGTATCGCGCCCGGCGCCGTCAACCACCATGGCTCGTATCCCGCGGTTCTTTGCCAGACCACCCATGAGGCCCCCGCAAACCGACGTGTTGGTATCGCCGCCAGCATCAACTACGATGATGTCGCCTGGCTGCCCTAGCTCCAACGCTTTCAGAGGATCCACGAGATCCCCCTTGGACAGTTGGACGGTCAAGGCTTGCCCACATACCTTGGCGCGAAAAGCGGGCTTGATACCGCTGTCCATGACGCCCGTCCGATACTGGACGTCAGCAAATACTGCGGAAGCAGAATAGCATTTTACCACCTCATCAAACCGCGCAAGAAGTTCGGGACGGCGAACGAAGTCGTTGAAAACCTTAAGCATGAATGTTTCTCTTCCTGAGATGTTGAACGTCTAGGGCTTGATGGGACCGGACGGACGAACGGGCCGTAGCGAACATCAATCCGCTTCAGTCGCAGTTCCGCAGCGGACCATGACCTTGAGGTCGCACGCCCCTGCTCTGAGCCGCTCGAAGGTTGTCTGAGCGTCCTCGAAATCGATGACCCGCGAGACCAGGAGGGCGAGATCCGCCTGCAGCACTTCCAGGAGATCCACCGCCTGGCGAAATTCTTCCCGGGTGTAGACCCGCGTCCCGACGATGCGGAGTTCCCGAAATGCCAGCGTCTGTAGATCTATCGGTTGTGGCGTCTTGTGGATGGAGACGACGACCACCTTGCCGCCCGCCCGCGCTTGATCAACTGCCGCGGCAACAGCGGAGCCAGCCCCTGCGCATTCGAAA
>JAEYTV010000116.1 GCA_023433855.1 Pseudomonadota bacterium
CGGCTCTGGTCACTTGGCCGACTTATCTCGGAGCGCTGCAGGCATTTAATGCCTACGAACCGACTTACGACCAGTTGTCCTTCGGCAATCGCACGCCGGACGCTTACAGGGAAACGGCTGCGAAGGCCGGCGGCAGTGTGAAATTTGCCTATCTGTCGCCGGACTTCGCCAATCCGACCGGTGAGACGGTCGATGTCGCCAGCCGTGAGAAACTGCTCGATCTTGCCGCCGATCTGGATATCGCGATCCTTGAGGATGCGGCGTATCAGCATCTGCGTTATGACGGGCAAGCAGTACCTCCGATCATGGCCCTCGACATCGCCCGCAACGGCGGCATCGAGAATACGCGGACGATCTACAGCGGCAGCTTCTCCAAGACGCTGGCGCCAGGGCTGCGCGTCGGTTTCGTGATCGCCGCCATGCCGGTCATCCGCAAACTCGTACTAATGAAGCAGGCGGCGGATCTGCACTCGTCGACAATCAACCAGATCGCCATCGAGCGGGTAGCGTCGCGAGGTTTCGATGCCCAGGTGGCGAAGATCAAGGCAGCCTACAGCTCCCGCCGCAATGCCATGCTTGCAGCGCTTGCCAAACACATGCCGCAGGGCACGACCTGGACCAAGCCTGAAGGCGGAATGTTCGTCTGGGTAACACTTCCGGCCGGGATGGACGGCGCCGAGTTGCTCGCCCGATCGGTGGAAACCGAAAAGGTGGCCTTCGTTCCGGGACAGGCCTTCTTTGCCGATCGGTCCGGCGCAAATACCCTGCGGCTTTCGTTTTCCTGTGCCAACGAGTCCATGATCGAGGAAGGTATCCAGCGCCTGGGACGTCTCATCCAGACCGCCATAGCCAAAGCTGCCTGACACCGTCTGCTGTCCTGAGGTGGAACCTCGGCCCCGCCCCCGGTCAGGGTTGCCGTGCGATGACGTCCTGGAGATGACATAGCATCGGCTGCCCGGCCAGGGACGTCGTCCGGCTCCACTGCCAACGCTTCGGGGCAAGGCACCGTCGCGGGCCGCATGCCGGCGAAGTTTTCGAACCTTACCTTTCCACGAACCCGATCGGGTGGGGACGGTCTCCCGCGGTATGTCTGCGGGGCCTTGTCACCGAGCCAGCGGTCGTCATGCTTGACGAACCAACTGCAAACCTTGACCGGCAGGAACTGGAAGCGTCTTCTCGACCAGGTGACGGTGCATGAACGGCTGACCCGCAGGACGTCGGAGGTCGGGCCAGCCGATGTCTTCGTTCGCCCACAGGATGTGCGGATTGCCGATAGTGGCGTACCAGCGACTGTCGATTTCTGTTCTTTTTGAAGGCGAGCGTTGCGGCGTGCTGCTTGCCCTGGAAGACGGACAGATGCTGCGGGCGTTCAGTCGGCAGCCGGTCAGGATCGGCGAGGTGGTGCCGGTGGTCGTCCATTCGGCGTGGAGATTGTAGCCACGAACGCAACGGCTGGTTATGGTGTCGCTTCAAACAGGAACATCGTATGTCGCTGCGGCTCGGGACCTTCAATATCGAAAACCTCATGACGCGTTTCGACTTCTCAGGGTGGCGCAACCAGTTGCGGCAGGACCGAGTGCTCAGGCTCTATGATGTTCAGGACAAGGCCGTCTATCACCAGCTCGAACAGGCCAGGATGATCGCCGAAACGGACGATACCAGGCAGCTTTCAGCCCTGGCGATCGCGGAGGCCGATGCGGACATTCTTTGCCTGCAGGAAGTCGACAACATGCCGGCGCTGAACGCGTTCGAATATGGTTATCTCTACCGCATGATCGGTAACGGGTACCGCCAGAAATATCTGGTCGAAGGCAATGACTCGCGGGGAATCGACGTGGCGGTCCTCATGCGGGAGAAAACCTTATCCGGCGACCCGATCGAGGTCATCGACGTCCGAAGCCATGCCATGCTGACCTATCAGGATCTTGAGCTTTTCACCGAGGAACTGGCGCCCGCAAACCAGCCTCACGACAAGATCTTCAAGCGCGATTGCCTGGAATTGGAGTTGAAGATCGGTGGTCGACCACTGTCTCTTTATGTTGTTCATTTCAAGTCCATGAGCAACTCTCGGGACGGAAGGGATGGCCGAACCAGCACCATGGCTATCCGCCGAGCGGAAGCGCAAGCGGTCCGGCGGATCATCGAACGTCGTTTCGGTTCACGCGGCACCGCCCATGGGAACTTCGCCATCTGTGGTGACATGAACGATTATCAGGAGAAGGTTCAGGTGATCGGGGACCGGCGGCAAGGTTATCGTTTCGAGCCGCGACGGGAGGAGACAAGCGCGCTTGACGTGTTCACCGACGATGGTTTCGCGGTCAATCCCGTGGAACGCCGCGATCGGATGGATCGCTGGACGCTCTACCATGCGCGTGGCCCGGAGGAACAGCACCTGTGCCAGCTCGATTACATCTGGCTTTCGCCGGCACTGGCTGAGCGCAACCGCGACAGCATTCCCCATATCGTCCGCCGGGGACAGCCGTACCGAACCATATTCCCACCCGGGCAGGAGGTGGAGCGCTTTCCGCGGACGGGCTGGGATCGCCCCAAGGCATCAGATCATTGCCCGGTCGTCGTCACCCTGGAGCTGCAATGATGCTTGAACTCGGCGAGGATTTTTCAGACTGGCCGCCTGAGAAAACCGTATTCCGCGTAGACCAGGTGAGGATGCAAGTCCGTTCCGGAAATCATCCCCTGTATCTTGCCGAACGAGACGCCATCGCAGCAAACTGGCAACAGGAGACGGCGTCCAATCCTGCGCTCTTCGACGGGCCGATGATCCTGCATGAAAAGATCGCAGTCTCAGAGGAGGCGGTTGTCAGCGAGGGATATGTCGTTCCATTCTCGGCCTTCCTCTGGTGGCGCAAGCAGCCAGACAGGCAAGGCGCCCTGCATATCTATGCCTATCCCGTGCTGGAAGCGTCCGACGGGGCGTTGGTGGCGATCCGCATGGGCGCCCATACTGCCAATGCAGGCATGGTCTACTTCGCTTGCGGATCTTTCGAGCCTGCGGACATCGTCGACGGCTATTGTGACCCGGAACGCAACATGCGGCGTGAAGTCCTCGAAGAGACCGGCATCGACTTGCTCGCAGCCAGCCCGACGGCTGGCTATTACGTCTCGCACTCCAATCGCGCGGTCACGCTCTTTCGGGTCTTCAGGTTCGATCTGACCGCCACTGAGATGGTCGCCCTCATAGAGGAGCATATGAAGGTTGTCGAAGAACAGGAAATCGCCGGCGCGGTCGCGATCCGCTCGGCCGACCATGGCGCCCAGCCGTACCATGCCGGCATGCTTCCCGTTCTGGATTGGTATTTCAGCCAGGAGGGCCCCAAACAGGCTTGCACCTCCGGGACCGCTCGGGCAGTTTGACTCTATCGGGCAATGGGAGAGGTTACGTTGGGCCGTCGCTACAGTATCTATGATGTCTTCACCGATAAGAAGCTCTCGGGCAATCCGCTGGCAGTCATCTTCGATGGGGACGGACTCACCGACGACGCCATGCAAGCCATCGCGAGGGAGTTCAATCTTTCAGAGACGGTCTTCGTGCAATCCGCGGCCAATCCTGCCTATGCGGCACGGCTGCGAATCTTTACGCCGGGGCGCGAGCTGCCCTTCGCGGGCCACCCCACGGTCGGAACCGCAGTCGCACTGGCAGAGCGGGATCACGGGACGGACGAGATGCATCTGGATCTCGTATGCGTCCTGGACGAAAACGTCGGGCCGGTGCGCTGTGCGGTGCGGTTGCGGAGCGGAGAGGCGGGGTTTGCGGAGTTCGACCTGCCGAAAAAGCCGACGCGGATCGACCTCCCTCTGGATCGTCAGGAACTGGCAGATGCGCTGAGCATCAAGTCGACGGATATCGGGTTTGAGAACCATGTCGCTTCGATCTGGAGCGCAGGCGTTCCTTTCGTCATGCTGCCGGTTCACAACCTGGCGGTCGTCCAGACACTGGAGTTCGACCAGGCGCTCTGGGAGCGAGCTGCGCCGTTCGTCGATGGCGCTCTCGCCTCCGCTTATGTCTATTGTCGGGGCGGCGTTCATCATCATGCCAAATTCCACGCCCGCATGTTTTCGCCCGACATGGGTATCGCTGAGGATCCTGCCACCGGCGCGGCCGTGGCTGCATTGTCGGGAGCGATCCGATTCTTCGATGCGCTTCCGGACGGTCACCATCCGGCATTGATCGAACAGGGCGTCGAGATGGGGAGGCCCTCCTACATCCAGCTGCATATGGATGTGAAGGAGGGTGAGATGACAAAGGCCCGCATTGGCGGACAGGCGGTGAAGCTCGCCGACGGCGTTCTCCATATATAAGTCCTGGCGGCACCCGCGCCTGATGCCTAAATGGTTGATATCTATGGCTCTGCGCAACGTTACTTCTATTCGGGGAGCGGCGCTGCGAGCCAGTGGGCGTAGCTCGTATTTTTTTCACACGCGTTCCAGATTATTTCGCTGCAGGCGCTGGACAAGCGGCAAGATCCCCTTTATACGCGCCCTCACACCGTCACCGGTAACGCTTTCGGAGACGGTTCTTGGGTGATTAGCTCAGTTGGTAGAGCAGCTGACTCTTAATCAGCGGGTCGTAGGTTCGAGCCCTACATCACCCACCACTTTTCAATGGTTTATCTGCGATTTTTCACCGCAATTTACTGCTTCCCTACCCTGATCGTCCTCTCGAAAGAATGGCATTCGATCTCCGGGCGCGGCATCGCGACAACAAGCCTGGGAGTGAACGTGTAGCCGCGGGACCTTGCAGGCCCGGTCGCGGGAGAGCCGCTAACCCAGCCGTCACACCCGGCGGCGCGTTTTCTCGCTATCTGAGGATGAACCATTCCATGGGACCGACCCCTCGCCTGTAGGCCAGTGCCGCTTTTTCCAAGGCCTGCTTCAGGTCGATCGGACACAGACACAGATCCAATCGGTTCCAGTCCTTTCCAGCAGGCCATCAGGACAACGGGTTAATCAATCTCTCTGCCGTTTGGGCGCTCTCTTCCATCAAAACTCCGTTCCAGTACGTGGTAGAGGTTGATGGCCAGGGGCTGCCGATCCAAAGGTTTTATGCGGGTGTGCAGGGGGTAGGGGCCCGGGTACTGATTCATCGAACTGCGATACCTTCCGACAACTTCCCTGATTGAAATGGCATAACTATTCAGCGGTTGAACTATGCCGATAAGAAGTTCCGTGAGGATGTGCATAATCGGGTTTTCAGAGATCTTCGATGGTAAATGGATCCCTCGTACTGGCTTTGGATGAGGACTGTCGCAAGGCTGGACCCGACTTCAACAGCGCTTGGAACAGATGCCGCTGAAGTCCTCGCCGATACTGCTGACGGCACCGGGGCGTTCGACAGCCGACCCGGCAGGGCGCGCTCATACGTCGTGAAGCTGATGCTCGGACAACTCGTTCAGATTATTGGATCCGAGGAGCGCCATATTCCGGTGCAGTTCTGTCTTGAGGATGTCTGCGGCAAGAAGAACCCCTTCCAACCCCCCGACCGACGCGGCGTAAAGGAACGGCCGTCCGACGAAGACAAATTTCGCTCCCACCATCATCGCTTTCAGTATGTCCGACCCGCGTCGAATGCCGCCATCCAGCATGACAACCGTTTCTGAGCCCACAGCCTCCACGATACTTGGCATCGCGGCGAGTGGCGAGATCGCGCCGTCAAGCTGCCGTCCCCCGTGATTGGACACGACGATCCCATCCGCACCGATATTCACTGCATGCCGTGCGTCGTGTTGATTGCCACTGAGAATTGACCCGGCGTGGCC
>JAEYTV010000143.1 GCA_023433855.1 Pseudomonadota bacterium
CCGTGTGTCCTGTCGTAGCCGCCATTGGCTGGAAAGGCGAAGCGGCACGCGGCTCCCATGAGCGCGGACACAACCCCGGAGGCGCCTATCAGCAAAGTCTCGCTCCCCCAGTTCAGGAAGGCATGGAAGAAGGCCGAAACGACCGCTGACATGACCCAGAAGATCAAATAGCGCACGGTCCCGATTCGTCTGATGACCGGAGCGCCGAAGGCCATCAGCCAGAGCGCGTTGAACAGCAGATGCTCGACGCTGCCGTGAAGAAGCGAATAAGTGAACGGTGTCCAGAGCCAGGCGAGACCCTGGTCCCATAGCGGGAACACGTAACGGACAGGGGTGAACGCCAGTTCCAGGATGAATCGGGTACGCGCGGCTTCATCCAGAAGATATTCCTGAAGAACGTAAATCGCGGCGAGCACAGCCAAGGTGACGACAAGGCTGCGAGGCAGATTGAACACCGGCGGCGAGTGGTCGTCGTCCCGCACCTCCGCCGTTTCTTGAGCCGCATCCGGCCTCTCGCTCATGCTGTTTTCCTTCCTGTCGGTGGCCTGCGGCCTCCGCAGCCTTACAGGAGAGGCAGATCGAAAGGAAGGCGTGCATGCGCCCGCCAGTGCCACGCATCGTTAGCGCGCGGTTAACCCTGGACCTTGTGCGATGGCATGGATTTCGCAGGAGAAGCGGAAATGGTCGTCCAAAAGGCGCGATCTGTACCGAAATGCAACAGGTGACCGCGTATGCGCAGTAAGGCCGGACAAACGATCTTCGATTACTGGACCCAACTCCGGGATGATCGTCCTGCACCCCTCAGAAGCGAATTCCAGCCGAGCGCGTTACGCAACTTTCTTCCCGATCTGTTCATGCTGGCGATCGGACCGGACGGCACCCTGGCGTTCCGCCTGGCGGGGACCCGGCTTTGCGATCTTTTTCAACGGGAGTTCCGCGGGTCGAGTTTCTCGGCTTTTTGGCGGGAGGAGGAAAGCGGGGCGGCAATGACGATTGCCCAAGGGGTAGTCCGTCGCGAGCAACCCGCGCATCTGGATCTGCTGGCGCGCCGCGGGGGCGAGGCGACGCACGTGCTCGAGATGCTGCTGATGCCGCTCCGCTCCGATCAGGGCGAGGCGAGCGATCGCCTCCTCGGAGCGCTTCTCCCCCTCCACCTGCTTGCGGCTGCGGACATGCCCCTGATGGAGCTCTCCGTCCGAACGTGGACCTTTATCGAATCGCCCAGGAGCAGCACCGGAAGAGTTCCCGTCGACCCGAAGATGCAGGTCATCACCTCCTTCCGTGGGCCGTCCGCAAACGGCCGAGGCACCAGTTTGGAGTAGCGGCCCCGCCGGCCCCTTCTGCCGGCCCAACCTTATGTTAACCGCAAGACGGTAGTTTTCGGCGACGTTCTCCAAGAGAAAGCTCCAATGTACTCGTCCGCGCCGACCCACACTCCTCCGACACAGTTACCTGCCGCACAACGGGCATTTCAGCGGGTTTCGGTCAACGTGGCAGGCCGGCTTATGCTTGCGACCTATGAGGAGTTCCCCTGCACAGTATTGGATATGTCGCCGGGCAACGTCGCGTTCAGCTGTGTAGGCCGCCCGCTTGTGGGCGAGAGGGTCGTTGCTTACCTAGACCATATCGGTCGCCTCGAGGGAACCGTCCTCAGCGTCGGCGAGAACGGGTTTGTGATGTCGATCAACGCGACGGACCGGAAACGTGAGAAGCTAGCAGCGCAGCTCACGTGGATCGCCAACAAGCACGAACTGGGACTGCCCGAGGACCGGCGGCACGATCGTCTCGCGCCCCGCAACACGCGCTCGGAGATCACCCTCGAGGACGGTCGCCGCTATGCGTGCCGCATCATGGACCTTTCCTTGTCCGGGGCCGCGATCGACATCGACATCCGCCCTGCGCTGGGTACTCCGGTGCGGCTTGGAAACATGCGTGGTCGCGTCGTTCGCCACTTCATGGAAGGCGTGGCGATCGAGTTTAGTTCGGTGCAGTCACGCGAATCGTTGACCGAATTCCTCTAAAGCTTCGGGTACCGTATTCCGGAACCTCAGAGACCCGGCGCAGCGCCGCGGTCGTGCCGGGCTGCGGCCGTTGCCCATGAGGCCGGCAGCCACGAAATTTCTGTACCTTTTTGACACTGTTTTTTTCCCGCCCGCCGCCGGCCCCGGCCCGAGGGAGACCGTGACCGAACGCGCGCAGCCACGACCATGGTTAATGCGCGTGTCAAGTTTTCGCATACGTCGGTCTCACCCATAGCTTGAGATTACCTCCGAGAGCCTCGAACCATACCGCTTTCGTCCATGCCGGCCGATCGCCGGTTAAATCGAACGCGTTAGTATCCCTTGATCGTTCGTTGGCCGGACCGTTAAAATTCGAACTGCCTTTTAGATAAATCAAGTTCAAATAAGTATATGATTTCAATGGATAATTTTGCGAGAGGTCAAAACCTCTGTGGCAGTGTCCTTCCCATAACGGGGAGACACAAACATGAGAGTCAGCAAGGGATCGATCGCACTCGTCGCGGCCATCAATGTCTTCGTCGCGGGCCTTTCGGCCGGCGCCGCCTTGGCCATGCCCTCTGCAGCTATGCGTGTCGTGGGACAGGCCAATCCGCCGATCGGCCATTACGAATTCTGCAGAACCTACGTCAGCGAATGCGCCGCAACCTACAAGGACCCCGGCGCGATGACTCTCACGGAAAACGCCTGGCGCACGCTGCTCGATGTGAATTACACAGTGAATGCCTCCGTCACCCCCATGACCGACCAGGAAATCTTCGGTGTCGAGGAGCGTTGGGCCTATCCAAGAACGGTGGGAGATTGCGAGGACTTTGCGCTTCTGAAGCGAAAGATGCTGATCGCAAAAGGGTTCAATCCTTCTGACCTTCTGATCACCGTCGTATTGCAGCCGAACGGCGAAGGTCATGCGGTCCTTACCGTTCGCACCGACCGCGGGGACTTCGTCCTCGACAACATGCGCGACAAGGTCATGTTGTGGTCCGATACCGAATACACCTACCTCAAACGCCAATCCTCGGAGAACCCGGCCCGCTGGGTGAAGCTTCAGGATGGCCGCGCCACCGCCGTGGGGTCAGTCGGCCGGTGAAAGTGGCCGGGATGCGACGCAGACCAGGAACTCGCTGACCGGCGCGAGGTCGCCGTCGCCACCCAGATGAGCTTCATCGAACATTAACCATGCTGGGCAAGAGTGCAGCCAGTTTGGTTGTCTTCTCCGGTATTCCTCTGTCCTTCAGCGGGCAAAGAGAGTGACGGAGAAGCATGGAAGTCCTCATGTCTGGTTCTCCCCTCACCCGGTCGATTGCTGATGATGAGCCCCTGATAACCGGGAGGCATCTTAACCGCCTGGTCGCTGCGACTGCCGTGCTGGCTTTGTTGACCACGGCCGTGGGACTAGCGAGCTGCTATTTCGGGGAACACATTTCCCTCGCGGGCTATACGGAGAGCACGGAAGAATTTACTGCCGAGATCGGACCCGATCGGATCACGCTGCCGGAAAACGTCGTTCGGTTCCGCCATCAACGGCGCAACGGCACGGCAGAGCGCCTCGATCTCTCGCTCGCATGGCCCGGACTGAGCGGCTACACAGCACAGACGAAAGCCCTTTTCACCGGCGCCGGATCATCCCCTTTGATCTTTTTGCAGCTTTCGCCACGTACGATGTCGCGCGATATGTCGGAGCGTCTGGACCCAGTCTACGCCAAGCTCTTTGACGGCCACCCACATGCGCTGGAAGGAGGGCTTACCCTTCACAGGCTGCGGCCGAATTCCGGTTATGGCAACGAAACAATCCTTACGGGCAGGAAAAAGGATGGGTCGGCCTACGTGGTCCGCTGCCTTCTTCCGGCCGCCGGGGAGCGGCGCAGCAATGCCGATTGCCAGCGGGACATCCACGTCGGCCAGGATTTAACTGTGCTTTATCGCTTCTCCAGTGCTCTTCTCCACGAATGGCAACATATTGATGCCGCAGTTCGGCTTTTTGTCGAACAGCGACTGACGAGGTAGCCCGTCCGGGAAAGGCACAGGTCGATCCAGAAACGAGGCGGATCGAAGCGACTGCCGTCCACCATAAACCTCTTGGTAACGCTGTTCTCCTAGAGTGGCGGCAACGGTCGCGACGGGGGAGCGTCCGGATGTGGATAAGTTGATGCAAGCGATGAGTGCGGCAGTGTCAAAAACAATGTTCTCCGCCTCCTTCCCCAAGGATGGCGTAACGGTTCCGGGACGGTTTCTCGGCTATCTCTTCAGCCTACTTGTGATGGCATCGGTCTTTGCCGCTCCAGCCGAGGCTGCGCCGAAATATGCCGGCATCGTCGTGGATGCCAAAACCGGCAAGGTCCTTTACTCTGAAGATCCGGACGGGCTCCGATACCCGGCGTCGCTGACCAAGATGATGACGCTTTACCTCACCTTCGAGGCCCTGGAAGCAGGGCGAATCCGCCTTGATGCGAAGGTGCCCGTGTCTGCCAACGCCGCAAAGGAGCCCCCCTCGAAGCTGGGTGTGAGGGCCGGCGGTTCGGTTACGGTGGATCAGGCGATCCGCGCTCTCGTTACCCGCTCGGCCAACGACATCGCCACCGCTCTCGGCGAGTTCCTGGGCGGCTCCGAAGACCGGTTCGCCAAGATGATGACCAGCAAGGCTCGCGCGCTCGGAATGACGCGCACCACTTATCGCAATGCCCACGGCCTGCCCAATACCGCGCAGATGACGACGGCCCGCGATCAGGCCAGGCTCAGCATCGCGCTGCGGCAGCACTTCCCCCAGTACTACAGCTATTTTTCCATTCGCACCTTCAACTTCGGCAAGCAGGTGATCGGCAACCACAATCGCCTCGTCGGCAACGTAAAGGGTGTGGACGGGATCAAGACCGGCTACACCCGGGCAGCTGGCAGCAATCTTGCAACCTCCGCTCAGCTTGACGGACGCTCGATCGTGGCCGTTGTACTCGGCGGTCGCTCGAGTGCCGCCCGTGACGCGACGATGCGCAAGCTTGTAGCCGAATACCTGCCGAAAGCATCTCGCGGTGGCAATTCCAATCTTATTGCCCAGACAGCGCCGGCAGCACCCGTGCCCGTTGCAAAAGCTGAATCCGCCCGCGATGTGGACATCCGCCAAGTCGCGGCACTCGATTTGCCCGCCAGCGGCCCCTTCCCCGGTGGCCGCTACGAGCAGCAGGTCCCGCAGAGTTCTGTGACGGCGTCTGCCTATGTGGGTGAGCCGGCCCAGAAGAAAGTCATCGACCAGGCACTGGGCGCGGCGACCGCTTCGATGGCTGTCGTGCCCATCCCCGCTCCGGAATACCTGCCGACCCGCTCGGAGGATCTCGCCAAGCGGACCGGCAGAAACGTCATCGTCGACGACGTGACCACCGCATCAACCCAGGTTGCGGCCAAGGAGACGGTACCGCCTGCAGAAATATCGGCGCCGGCAGGTTGGGTCATCCAGATTGGCGCCTCGCCTAACGAGAAGATGGCACAGGATCTCCTGCATAGCGCGCAGGACAAAGGCGGAAAGGTACTGCGTTCCGCCAAACCTTTCACGGTCGCACACAGCAACAACGGCGAACGGATCTATCGCGCCCGGTTCGGCGGGTTCAATGACCAGAAAACGGCAGTGAATGCCTGCAATGCCCTCAAGAAGAAAGGCATCAGCTGCTGGGCTTCGCTGCAGTAGGCTCGTCCTCGGGTCGAATAATGCCAGCGGCGGCCACATCCGCCGCGGCGGAATCTCGAATGTAATGCGTAACGGGGTTTCCGATGGGAATGAACGAAAATACTGTGGACTTCGCTTCAGGCACCACCTCGCGGTCGAGAGCCAAGGGTGTGGCTCTCAATCCGCTTCATGAGGCGGCCATGCGCCTTGCCGGCGTCGGGCTCAGCCGTTCAAAAGAAAAGACGCGCGATCTCGTCGCCATGCTTCTCAGCCACGGTGCCCGGGCGTGGCGGCACTCACAACCGGAAACAAGCATCCACCTGCACGTCCGCATGCATTCCGGTCGTCGGCCCGTACGTCTCAAGCTGCGTTGATCAAAGCAGGCCCAGATCGGCCAGTTCCCGCCGAAGATGTTCCGGCAGGGTCATCATGCCCTCCCCTACAGCGCCGAGATCGCGCGGCGCTTCTTCGTCCTTGAGATAACGCCAGCCCTGGAACGGTCGCTTCGGCTGCGGCGCCGTCTCTATCACCTCTGCGCCAAGTACCAGACGGCATCGTTGGATCCCGTCGCTGCCGGTGATGGCGGAGACGTCGAGCAGCTTCTGCCTCGCGGCAACCTGCCCCTTGATGACCCAATAGAGGGACCCTTCGCTGAGAAGTTCCTCGACCCTCTTGGGCATCATGCGCGTTGTGTGGACGCTGTGCGGCTCAAGACCGGCGGCCATGGCATTGAGCGCCCGTTCCACAACCCAGTCCCGGCGGTCCTGTATGGAGTCGGCGCCGACGCAGAGCTTTATGAGATGAAGAGCCATGCTCCCGGTTCAAGACCCATTGGCTGCCGACGTCAAGGGCCTCCGGCTGCGTCTCCACAGTGACGGGGCAAATCAGCACTCCACGACGTTGACAGCAAGTCCGCCCGTAGAGGTTTCCTTGTACTTCTCGCTCATGTCGTTGCCGGTCTGGCGCATCGTCTCGATGCAGGCGTCGAGTGGAACGAAATGCGTTCCGTCGCCCTTGATCGCCAGCGAGGCCGCGGTAACGGCTTTGACCGCTCCGAGTGCGTTGCGTTCAATGCAGGGAACCTGCACCAGTCCGGCAACCGGATCGCATGTCATGCCGAGATGATGTTCGAGTGCGATCTCGGCGGCATTCTCGATCTGCTCGGGCGATCCTCCCATCACCGCGGCAAGACCTGCAGCGGCCATCGCAGCGGCCGAGCCAACTTCACCCTGACAACCGACCTCGGCGCCGGAGATCGACGCGTTGTGCTTTATGATCCCGCCAATGGCGGCAGCCGTCAGCAGGAAGTTGCGGATATCGTCCTGCGTGGCGTCATCATGGAAGTGAAGGTAGTAGCGGACGGTTGCAGGTATCACCCCCGCCGCCCCGTTGGTAGGCGCCGTAACTACGCGTCCGCCGCCGGCATTTTCCTCGTTCACGGCCATCGCGTAGACACTGAGCCAGTCGTTTGCCAGGAGCGGGTTAAGGCGGTTGCTCCGCCACTCCGCGTTCAACTTGTCATGAATGGCCTTGGCGCGTCGCCGAACCTTCAATCCACCCGGCATGATGCCATCGACCTTCAGCCCTCGGTCGATGCAGCCCTTCATGGCCTCCCAGATACGGTCAAGTCCGGCATCCAGTTCTGCGGCGGTCAATCTTGTCTGCTCGTTGGCCCGCTTCATCTGCGAGATAGTCAGCCCCGATCCGCGGGCCATCTCCAGCATTTCCTTCGCTGTCGAGAAGGGATAGGGCACACGGCCACCGGCGGCCTTCTTCTCGCCCCGCATCGCCTCCAGCTCCGTGTCGGTTACCACGAAGCCACCGCCAATCGAGTAGTAGATCCGCTTCAGCAACAAGCGCCCGTCGCGGTCCAGGGCCGAGAAGCTCATGCCATTGGCGTGACCCGCCAGAGGCTGTTTTCTGTCGAAGACGAGGTCCGTGGCTGGGCGGAAAGCATACCCCGGATGGCCTGGCGGTGTTACCCGCCCGGTCCGTTCGACCTCGCCTAGGATCTCATCCATCCGATCGGGATCGACGCTGGCCGGCTCCTCGCCCATCAGACCCAGGATCACCGCGCGGTCGGTGCCATGTCCGATCCCCGTATAGGCCAGTGACCCGTGCAAGCTGACGCTCAGCGCTGCAGGCTGGGCGCTGGACGGACGTGGCCAATCGCTTGAAAGAAGCAACGCCAGGAACCGATTTGCGGCGGACATCGGCCCCATCGTGTGAGAACTTGAGGGACCGATCCCGATTTTGAAGACGTCGAAAACAGAAAGGAACATGACAACCAGCAGTGACAAATTGGGACTAAAGACTACGCCACCAACAGCGGGCTTTTTGGCGGCAGCCCGACATCGCGTTGAATGACCGCGACATGCCCAATATGGAAACGGCGCGGTCCGAAGACCACGCCGAATCGCACAAAGAAGGCTGTTTCGAGATCAGATTGCGCCGAAGAGGTAGGCAAGCGCCAATGCCCCGGCAAACCCGAGAAGCGCCTTGGCCGTTACGCTCCAACAGGACCGCTGCGCAGTTTCTTCCATGCTGTCTCCAGTATGATGCCGCATTTCGTGGACGTCCTCGTCGGCCGCCATGGTTGATCCTTTATTAAAAACCCTCCTGCGCTGCAATAACGAAGATGGCGAAAAGAGGGCAAAACAACAGATGTCGATCAAACGTCACGCCGCCGCGGTAGTTCCCTCCGCCCTTGCAGTGGCCAGGGAAACAAAGCATGACGGATAACACGAATGATTCCCGGTCTGGTAGGCCATGACGATTGCCGATTACATCGCACTTGCCCTGTTCGTCCTGCTATGGGCCGTGTACTCCTGGCTCACCGCAGGTTCCGGTGCGAGACTTCTGCCACGCCTCAGCCTGAACAGGGCAATGGCCGAACGACGCAGGCGCTGGATCTACAATTCCCTGACAAGGGATTTGAAGATGATCGACACGCAGATCCTGGCGGGTCTGCAGAACGGCACCGCCTTTTTTGCCTCCACGTCCATCTTCGCGATCGGCGGATGCTTCGCACTGCTTGGCGCGACCGAACAGGTCGACGCGGTTTTCCGGGATCTTGCAATCGTCACCTATAGCGGCCGCACGGCATTCGAGCTCAAGGTTGCGGGCCTGACCTTCCTGTTTGGCTACGCCTTCTTCAAGTTCGGCTGGTCCTACCGGCTCTTCAACTATTGCACCATCCTCTTCGGCGCTCTGCCGATGATGCAGGACACGCAGGCCGACCGTGTTGCCGCCGAACGCGCTGCCGATCAGGTCGTGCGGATGAACACGATCGCCGCCAAGCACTTCAATGCCGGATTGCGGGCGCTGTTCTTGTCGATTGGTTATCTTGGTTGGTTTGCCGGGCCTTATATGTTTATGGCGATGACGATGATCGTGATCTTCGTGCTCCTGCGCCGCCAGTATTTTTCAGACGCCCGGCTCGCCATCATGGACCACGATGCCGCGTAAGCGAGAGAGACATCAGTGACTGTCGCCGAAAGCCCGAATCCCGACCTGAAGACTCCACGAATTCACCTGGTGGACACGCTGCGCGGGCTTGCGCTGGTTGCAATGGCAACCTACCACTTCACATGGGACCTGGAGTTCTTCGGCTATCTAGAGCCAGCAACCGCCACCCAGGGCTTTTTCAGGGTCTACGCGCGCGCAATCGCCAGCAGTTTCCTCGTCCTGGCGGGCGTCAGCCTGGTGCTCGCCCACTTTCCCGCAATCCGGTGGCGATCTTTCTTGAAGCGGTTCGCGATCGTGGCAGGCGCTGCCGCCGCGATCAGTATCGCAACCTTCGTCGCTTTCCCTGGGGAATGGATCTACTTCGGTATCCTGCACAACATAGCGGTGTCGAGCCTGCTAGGACTGCTGTTCCTGCGCCTTCCAATCTCCGTCGGGGTCGCCGTCGCCGTCGCTATCGCGGGCGCAGCGTTCGTCAATTACCAGATGATCCCGGGCGTTCTCGATTCATCGGCCTTCGATACGCGGCTCCTGAGTTGGTTGGGATTTGCCGAGGTTCCACCCCGTTCCAACGACTATGTGCCGCTTTTCCCGTGGTTTGCCGCGCTCCTTGCGGGCCTGCTGGCTACCCGGCTGGCGATCGCGCGCCGGTGGCTGGCGCGGTTGGCAACGATCCAGACAAGACCGAATATCCTCACCAGGGCCGGTCGCCACAGCCTCATCATCTATCTTGTGCATCAGCCGGTGCTTATTGCGCTGGTCTACGCGATTTCACTGATATACCCGCCGGTTCCGGCAAACCCGCGCCTGACCTATATCCGCAGTTGCGAGGCTGGATGCATGAAGCAGGCGAAAGATCACGCCCTTTGCCGGGCTTTCTGCGCCTGCACCGCGGACGGGCTGATCGCCCAGTCGCTAATGGTACCACTGCAGTCGGGATCGATAGCCCCGGACGACGGCCGCGTGCAGATGCTCGCGCAAGAGTGTTCCGTCGGGCTCGTCCCGCAGCAGTAAGCTTCGGGACGACGAGCGGTGTCTCAGGTCCCGACACCAATCTCCGCAAGACGGGTCAGGCACGCCTCTTCCGCGTTGTTCAACTCGTCAAGCGTCTCTTCGATATCCTTGCGCTTCTGCCGAAGCTCTTCCCGCTTCTCATCGATCCGCTTCATCATCAGCTTCAGCTGGCCGAGTTCGCCGGGCGGCTCCTTGTAGACATTGATGATTTCCCGGATCTCCGCAATCGTGAAGCCTATCCGGCGACCACGGAGAATTTCCTGGAGGAGTCGTCTGTCCGCTGCACGAAAAAGGCGCGTACGACCTCGCCGCTCCGGATGGATAAGACCTTCATCCTCGTAGAAGCGGAGCGTGCGCGTCGATACGCCAAATTCCCGCGTCAGCTCGGTTATGCTGTAGTATTTGTTCACGGCATGATCCTGCTAGCTCGGCGGAAGCCTATTTGACTTTTACGTAACAGTCAATTTTCTCAGTTCAGGAGCCAGAGCGTTGCAAGACCGAGGAACGAGAAAAAGCCAATCGTGTCAGTGATGGCTGTCACGAACACCGCCGATGAGACGGCCGGATCCGTTCCGGTCCTGTCGAGGATGAGCGGAATGGTAATCCCGGCCATAGCCGCAGCGAACATGTTGATCAGCATGGCTATTGCGATCAGCACCCCGATGTGGACATCGTTGAACCATAGGCTCGCCACGGCACCGACCAGAAGGCCGATCACGATCCCGTTGATCACGCCGACGCCCGCCTCGCGACGGGCAACACGCCACGCGTTGTGGATATCAAGATTGCGGGTAGCGAGCGCCCGAACGGTCACGGTCATCGTCTGTGAACCGGCGTTTCCCCCCATGCCTGCGACGATGGGCATAAGGATCGCCAGAGCAACGACTTCCTCGATGGTTGCCTCGAAGAGCGCGATTACCGAGGCCGAGATGAAAGCAGTGAAGAGATTGACGAGCAGCCAGGGCACCCGCGAGCGGGAGGTCTGGGCCACGGAATCCGACAGCTCCTCATTCCCGACACCGGAGAGACGCATGATGTCTTCTTCCGCCTCCTCCTGTATGACATCAACCACGTCGTCGATCGTCAATACGCCGACAAGACGACCGTTCTCGTCCACCACGGCGGCAGACAAAAGGTCGTACTGTTCGAAGATCTGCGCCGCCTCCTCCTGATCCATGTGGGCCGGGATCGGATGATTTGTCTCGCGGGTGATCGTTTCGATCTTCACCTGCCTCTTGGTGCGCAGGATGCGGTCGAGATCGACGACGCCAAGAAGCTTGAACGTCGGATCGATCACGAAGATCTGTGTGAAACTCTCCGGCAATCCCTCTTCGTCACGCATGTAGTCGATCGTCTGACCAACGGTCCAGAAGGGCGGCACTGCTACGAACTCGGTCTGCATGCGGCGGCCCGCCGACTGCGCCGGATAGTCGAGCGCCCGGCGCAGCCGTACGCGTTCGGTAAATGGCAGCCGTGAAAGAATCTCTTCCCGGTCTTCCTGATCGAGATCCTCGAGGATGTATACCGCGTCATCCGAATCGAGATTGCCGATGGCGGCCGCGATCTGCGCGTTCGGCATCTGGTCGACGATCTCCATGCGGATCGCCTCGTCAACCTCCGTCAGTGCGGTCAGATCGAAGTCGACGCCTAGCAACTTCACCAGTGCCAGCCGTTGCTCCGGCGGGATGGCTTCCAGCAGATCTCCGAGCTCCGATTCGTGAAGGCGAGCCACGTGCTGGCGCAGGAAGAGCACGTCGCGATCGGCGATCGCAGCCCCGACCATCGCCAGGAAGTCCGCTCGGACCGACCCATCCTCCGAATAGATGTCGGCGCCCGATTCGGAGGACTTGGTGCGCAAGGGTTCGTCTTCGCCGACGTCGTTCATCTGCCGCCTCGCTCCTGCCACCAAAACCAGCAAATTGGTGGCTGAACCTCATTGTCACAACCGGATCGCCAGTCCGGGCGCATGTCGCTGCCACCGATTCTCCTGCTAAGACAATTGCTGGCCGAGGTCCAGTCCATGTGTGATAACCCCCGTCGAAACTGCGACCCGAGCAGAATGAGGCACAGACGATGGCGGTCAGACAGATACTGATGTTCCCCGATCCCGCACTTGGCAGTCCGTGTCACCACGTCACGCATTTCAATGCGGATCTGAAGGCGCTGGCAACCGATCTGCTCGATACGATGCACGCCGCACCAGGCGTGGGAATCACCGCAGCCCATATCGGGGTTCCGCTGCGCCTCGTGGTCCTCGAACTTTCAAGCAAGGCTGGCGCGTGCTTCTACGCCAATCCCGAGATCATGCATTATTCCGACGAGAGGATCCGCCACGTGGAGGGCAGCGTCTCAATGCCGGGTGCCACCGAGGAAGTGGAGCGTCCCAGAAGCATCCGTTTCCGCTATCAGGACCTCGACGGCAACCCCCACGAGGAAGACGCGGACGGCTTCAATGCTGTCTGCATGCAACACGAGGTTGATCAGCTTGACGGGATATTCTGGATCAGACGCCTGTCACGGCTAAAGCGGGAGCGGCTTGTGCGACGATGGGAGAAGGGCCGATGAGCGTCTATACGCGTCACCGGCCTCGTTGGTCGAGGCCTTCCTTTTTCCAGCAATCCTGATGTTGAAAGTTGATCAGCGGGGAACCAAGATCAGGCTCGCTGGTTCTGTTGGCATCGCGTGCTGCGGGGCACATCCCCGTTCGGCTGCCGCGAATTGAAGACAGGAGACGAACATGCCGGGCAAGCGCAAGGTCGATGACATCAGTCGCGAAGAAGATTTCCGGGACTACGACGTCCGCAACATCGATCAGGGCTGGCCTTATGATGACGCGCCCGGCGCAGGCGCCAGCCCTGTTGGTAACGCAGCGTATGGCGATCCCAAGGCGAACTTCGACAGGGAGCGCAACGGCGGCTACCATGTCGATGAAGCAGACTTCGATGGTCTGGAGGAACGCGTGGTCGAGGCCGAGCGTCCCGGCGCTGAAGGCCTTGAAGATTCCGATGACCTGGAAGAACGGGTAACTGACGCGATAGACAATCTCGACCTGATCTCGATGGAATCCATCGACGTTCATGCCCATAACGGGGTAGTCACTCTTGAAGGCGTGGTGGATGACGCGGAGACCTCCGGGAAGATTGGACGTCACATTCAGACGGTGGCCGGGGTCCGGAAAATCGTCAACAATCTGAGGCTGGCGGGCGTGGATAGTCGTATTCCGGACGACGACTAGATCAGTGTTACTGCGAACCCGGGAGTACCCTTCAGCGTGTTGCTGACCGTACAGATCTCTTCTGCATGACCGGCGATCTGCGCCCGTTGCTCGGGAGTGAAATCACCACGAATGTCGATTTTTACGATGAGCGGTTTATCCGGAAAGCCGCCTCCTCGACCGTTTTCTCCCCGGTGACATAGGCGCTTGCCTCGGTGAACTTTTCAAGTAGTCCGAGGTGGCTGGCCGAGATGCGGGCACTCAGTACAAGGCATCCCGCAAGCGAAGCGTACAAGAGATCAAGGGGATTGAAGCCCGGAGACGATGCGGCCGTGACGATTTCAAGCTCCCCCTGTGTTTCGCTTGTCACCTGAGGGTGACC